>DASWRR010000674.1:0-6550 GCA_036403055.1 Ilumatobacteraceae bacterium
GGCGTCCGACCCACAACGTGTCGTGTTCATCCGTGGCTACGACGAAGCGCTCGCGCACCGACTGTTCGCCGCGGCTGATGTGTTCGTCATGCCGAGCCGCTTCGAACCATGCGGCCTCGCCCAGATGCAAGCGATGCGGTATGGCACGCTCCCGCTCGTCAGCGACGTCGGTGGCCTGCACGACACTGTGACCGACATCGACGCGGCACCGACACGAGGTACCGGTGTCGTGGTGCCCAGCGCGACGTCCGTCGCGTTGATGGACGGAGTGCACCGGATGGCCAAGGCGTACGCGCAACCACGGCGTCGCGCGGCGATGCAACGGCGCGGGATGTCCATCGATTGGTCGTGGCAACGTCCTGCCGCGACGCACATCGAGTTGTATCGACGTCTCGTCGCAGACAGGTCGGCTGTGGCCTCCGGTTCGACCGTCTAACGTGCCGCAACATGGCTGCACCCAAGGTTCTCGTGATCGTCTTGGCCGGTGGCGAAGGCAAGCGGCTCTCGCCGCTGACGGCTGATCGGGCGAAGCCTGCGGTGCCGTTCGGCGGTACCTATCGCATCATCGACTTCGTGCTGTCGAACTTCGCGAATGCGGGCCTGCTGAAGATCGTGGTGCTGACGCAGTACAAGAGCCACAGCCTCGACCGCCACATCTCCCAGACGTGGAGGTTCTCCACACTCCTCGGCAACTACGTGACGCCGGTTCCCGCACAGATGCGCCGCGGACCGCAGTGGTTCAGCGGATCGGCCGACGCGATCTACCAGAACCTCAACCTCATCAGCGACGAGCGACCCGACATCGTCTGCGTGTTCGGCGCCGATCACATCTACCACATGGATCCGCGCCAGATGGTCGAGCACCATCTCGAGCAGGGCGCCGGTGTCACCGTCGCGGCGATCCCGGTGCCGGTGCACGAAGGTTCGCAGTTCGGCATCATCGAGGCGTCGGTCGAGGGCAAGATCATCGCGTTCCACGAGAAGCCCGTCGAACCACCGACGATGCCGGGCGACACCTCCCGAGTGCTGGCGTCGATGGGCAACTACGTGTTCGACACCCAGACGCTGATCGACATCGTCTCGCCGACCGGCAGCGACAACATCGCGACTGATCTCGGTGGTGACGTCATCCCGATGTTGACTCGTGCGGGCGTTGCGCACATGTACGACTTCTCGACCAACACCGTGCCCGGCCAAGCGGAGCACGAGCGCGGCTACTGGCGAGACGTCGGAAGCCTCGACGCGTACTACGAGGCGAACATGGATCTGATCGCGCCCGTGCCGCCGTTCAGTCTGTACAACGGGCAGTGGCCCGTCTACAGCCTCCAACTGCCGCTTCCGCCGGCGAAGATCGATCACGGCCCTGGTGGCGAACGTCCGGTGATCGACAACAGCTTGTTGTGCGCCGGGTCGATCGTGTCGGGTGGGACCATCGAGCGTTCGATCCTCGGTCCACAGACGTACGTCGATGCATCGGCCGTCGTCAGCGAATCGATCCTGTTTCCCGGTGTGCGTGTCGGGCCTGGAGCGCGGCTGCACCGTTGCGTGATCGACAAGAACGTCGAGATCCCCGCCGGCCGATCGATCGGCCACGACGCGGAGGCGGATCGCGCCGAGTTCGCGATGAGCGATCGTGGCGTCGTTGTGGTCGAGAAGGACCGCCGGCTCAGCTGACGGCGCGCCGGTACAGCCCGGCGAACGAGGCGACGCTGATGCACAGCCCGGCGCCCGCGAGCGCCAGTTCGACGAGCGCGATGTACCTGACGCGGCCGAGGTCGCCGACCGACACGGCCGCGCCGACCAGCGCCGCGAAGATCCCGAGATACGGGAGGTAGCGCCATGTCGCGACCGCCGCGCCGGTGACGAGGAGCGGCGCGTAGAACGGCAGGAGCTTGACGATGACCAGTTGCGGCTGCGCGTCCGCGCCGAGCCACCACGTCGACAGACCGATGATGCGCGAGGTCTCCCACACCGCTGAATAGCCGACGAGGATGGCCGCCCAACCGATGCCGAAAGCCAGCCGCCATGCAGCGGTCAGGTCGCCGGCGCGCTTCGGCGGTGGTTCCATCCACAGCTGCCCCGGCACAGCGGCGCCGGGATCGGGAGGGTCGAGGAGCGGCGGCGGGGGCAGAGGCTGTGCTTCGGCGGGAGCTCCCGGATCCATCGCAGGCACCATATCGGCCGACAACCGATGCGTGTGTGCGCCCGGATACCCTTGCCACGATGGCAGCCGAGCGGGCGACTCCTTTCACCAAGTTGAGCGTCTTCTTTCCGATGTGGAACGAAGAGGCGTACATCGACCGTGCCATCGAGACGGCCACGACGGAGTGCCGCTCACTGATCGAGCACGGTGAGATCCTCGACTACGAACTCATCGTCGTCGACGACGCGTCGACCGATCACACCGGCAAGCTCGCCGACGAGATGGCCGCAGGGGATGCCCATGTCCGCGTCGTCCACCATCCCGTCAACCGCAAGCTCGGCGGCTCGATGAAGACCGGTTTCGCCGCCGCGACCGGCGATCTCGTCCTGTACAGCGATGCCGATCTGCCGTTCGACATGGCCGAAGTGTCGCGCGCGATCCGGCTGATGCGGTACTACGACGCCGACATCGTGAGCGCGTTCCGGTTCGACCGCACCGGCGAGGGATCGTTGCGCACGGTGTACACGTTCTTCTACAACTTCTTGATCCGGCGGCTGTTCGGCGTGCGGATGCGCGACATCAACTTCGCGTTCAAGCTGTGCCGCCGGTCGATCTTCGACCACATATCCCTGCGCAGCGAGGGATCGTTCATCGACGCCGAGCTCATCATCCGCGCCAAGAAGTTGGGGTTCAACGTGATCCAGTTCGGCGTCGACTACTTCCCGAGGACGCGCGGCGAGAGCACGCTCGCCTCTGGCACCGTGATCCGCAAGATCGTGTCGGAGATGGTCGAGTTGCGGCGTGAGCTACGTGACCTACAACCGGTGGTCCGGCCGTTCAGCTGAGCGTCGTCTGCCTGAGGCCCGGCGGGGTCGCTGATAGATTGGCCCGCGACCCCCAGTCGGAGTTCTGCCTCTTTTGAATGCCCCGAGATCGCCCAAGCCACCGCAGCGCCGCCGTCGGCGCGCGCCATCACCGATCGGTCGATGGATGCCGGTGGTCGCGGGCGCTGGGGTTCTGGCCGTCGTCATCATCGCCGGATTGTCCGGTCACGGCGGCGCGACCAGCGCCGACACCGTGCCGCCGACGGCCGTGGGATCCGGCGTCGAGACGACGGCCGGCATCACGTCGTTGCCGATCGTGGTCGACAGCGACCCTGCGATCGTCAAGACGACCATTTCTCACACGATCAGCAAAGGCAACGCCGGCGACGACGTCAAGCAGGTTCAGCAGCGCCTGACCGACCTGGGGTTCGCGCCGGGACCGATCGACGGTTCGTTCGGTTCGGGCACACAACAGGCGGTCTGGGCCTACGAGAAGCTCGTCCTCAAGACTCCCCGCGCCGAGGCCAAGGGCCGCGTCACGCCGGACATGTGGCAGGTCATGCAGGATCACATCACCATTCCACCGCGGCGTCCGACGGGGGCCGGTTCCACGCACGTCGAGATCTACGTGCCCGAGGAAGTCCTCATCGTGTTCAAGGACGATGTTCCTGAACTGATCGCGCACATCTCCACCGGCGTGCAGAACGCGGATGGGACACCACAGAAGTGGTGCGACACGTTGACGTACGACACCGGCCCGAACGGCGAGCCGCTCGCCGAGCCGGTCACCAAGCAGGAGTGCGCCGACGCCAAGACGCCGGGCGGCGTGTTTAGGTTCACCCGCCGCTACGACGGCAAGCGCACCGGGCCGCTGGGCGGGATGATGAACCCCGTGTACTTCAACTACGGCATCGCGGTGCACGGCGCGGACAACGTCCCGCTCGAGCCCGCTTCCCACGGGTGCGTTCGCTTGAACCAGACCATCGCCAAGACGTTCCCATCGCTCGTCAAGAAGGGCGATCTCGTCTACGTCTGGGGTCAGGACGGCAAGCAGCCGGAGCAGTACTCGCGGCGCGACAGCCTGCCGTCGTTCAACTACGCCGACCCGGACGCGACGACGACGACCGAGTCGACGACGACGACGACCACGACAGTCCCGCGCACGACGCTGCCGCCTCCGACGACGGTGAAGTCGACGACCACGACACCGGCGGTCACGACGTCGTCGGCCCCGACGACCACGACCGCCGCGGCACCGCCGACATCTGCCCTGTTCGGTTAGCGCGCCTCGTCGCGCGGGTCAGGACGACACGCGTACGTCGACGATGTCGATCGGCCGGCCGAGCACCTCTTCGAGGAGATCGCTGCGTTCGTTCGCGGTGTACAGCTCGAGGCTGATCTCCTTGCCGCGCTTGGCGACCGCCTCGATCACGACGCGATCATCGCGGGTCTGCGCGCTGAGCGACCGAACGCGGCCGTCGTGCGTTCGGTCGAGGCTGATCGCGATGCGCAGGATTGCTGACAGCGTCCTGACCAGTCGCTGATCCTCCGGCGACAGCCGCCCGAACTCGGGGTGGCTCGCCTTGGGCGCGCTCTTGCGGTGGTACCGGGCGATCTGGGCGACGATCTCGATCTCGTTGTCGGTGAGCCCCGTCAGCTCGCTGTTGCGGATGACGTAGTAGCTGTGGATGTGGTGCTTGCTGTGGGCGATCACCAGCCCGGTGTTGGCCAGCAACGCGCCCGCCTCGAGATACTCGCGGGCGTCGGTCGACAAGCCGTGCAACGACGCCGTTGCGTCGAAGAGTTGCAGCGCGAGCGATGCGACGTGTGCCGAGTGCGCCAGGTCGTCGTCGCAACGTTCCGCCAAGGCGCGGATCGATCGACGGGAGACGTCGCGAAGGTGGTGGAGGGCGCCGCCCTGCATGCGCGCGATGGTGTCGAGCAGCACCCCTTCGCGCAGGGCCGCCTCGCTGAAGACGAAGCTCTTGATCCCGTACAGGTCGGCGACGCCTTCGAGCACCAACGCGCCGGCGACGATGATGTCGGCGCGAGCAGGATCGAGGCCGGGCATCGACCGGCGATCCTCAGACGAGCGCTTCTTGGCCAACGATTCGGCGACGGACTGCAACTCGTTGACGGTGAACTCGAACCGGTTGAACGTGCGCAGTTCGGTGTCGTCGCGCATTGCGTGGATCATTCGGGCGATGGTCTCGGCAGTGCCGGACGACGCGATTGCGATCTCGAACCCGAGCTCTTCGACCTCGCGGTCGAACGTGGCGAGCACCGAGCGGACGTACGATCGGCACTCCTTCACGGTCTGTGCGGTGGTCGTCCCGCCGCCGAAGAACCGATCGGTGAGCCGTACCGCGCCGAGCTTGAAACTGCGCGCCGCGAGCGTCTCGCCTCGCTCACCGATCAGCACTTCGGTCGAGCCGCCACCGATGTCGACGAGGATCAACCGCTGATCGAACGCCGGCACCGCTTGCAGGACGCCGAGATGGATGAGTCGTGCCTCCTCGAGGCCGGAGATGACCTCGATGTCGACCTTCGCTTCGCGGCGGGCCCTCGTCAGGAACACGTCGGCGTTGTGTGCCTCGCGCACGGCACTCGTCGCGACGGCGCGCACGGTCGCGTTGTGCGCGGCGGCGATGCGGTGCATCCGGCTGAGCGCCGAGATGCCGCGGTCCATCGCCTCGACCGACAGCTCCTTCATGTCGCCGCCGCCGTGGCCCAGCCGGACGGTCTCCTTCTCGCGAGTCACGATCTCGTAGCCGTTGTCCAGGATCCGCGCGACGACGAGGTGGAAGCTGTTGGTCCCGATGTCGAGCGCGGCCAGATTGACCGGCACCTCGGTCGCGGTCACGGCTTGATGCGAGCTTGGCAGGACTGCATCCCGCCCAACACGCCCGAACGGAACGCATCGACCTTCTCGAACGCGCTGCCGTTGATGTTCGTGTCGCTCGTCGGGTCGCCACGCGTGATCGCTGTGACGATCGCCTCGTCGAGATCACCCGCCGACAGGTACAGCGGACGACCTTGGGGTTGTGGTGGCAGATCGTCGCGTATCCACGCGCCCGTCAGGCAGTCGTCGAGGAGCGCACGTGGCTCGCCGGTGAGCTTGCTCCCCAACAGCCCTTGGACGTTCTCGCTGTACCCCTGCGATATCAGATAGCCGATCGACATGTCGCCGAGCAGCGGATCCTGAACGGTCTTCTCCGCCCAGTCCTGGTCGATGAAGATGGTGTTGCTCGCCGCGCAGTAGACGATGTTCTCGACCAACTTCGACTTGTCGACACCGTCGCAGGTCGGCACATTGCTGCTCGCCGAGAACAGCTTCAGCGTCGGAGGCGTCAGCGTGAGGTTCTTTGCCGAGAGCTGTGCCG
The DNA here is from genome assembly GCA_036403055.1 of Ilumatobacteraceae bacterium. GTDB lineage: Bacteria > Actinomycetota > Acidimicrobiia > Acidimicrobiales > Ilumatobacteraceae > JAENVT01. The sequence goes on from DASWRR010000674.1 coordinate 6,351, forward strand.
TCCAGTACCGATCGAGGTCCTTCGGCAACAACGTGACGATGTCGGCAGGTCCGGTCGTCGGATCGGGATTCGGGTCGATCAGCGGAAGGTTGCCGCTCGGCTGGTTCGGATCGAACGGGATGTTGATCAGCTGCTTCTGACGATCTTCGGTGAAGAACGTCTTGCAGCGCGCCACGCCACCGTTGAACCCGTCCTGGAAC
>DASWRR010000675.1:0-3620 GCA_036403055.1 Ilumatobacteraceae bacterium
CCTTGACCGTCGAACAACTGACGCCGTTCGACAACTACCACTACTTCGGCACCGAGGCGGTCGACGAAGCAATCGTCACGCTCGGATTGAAACCGGGAATGCGCGTGCTCGACATCGGGTCGGGCATCGGAGGGCCGGCGCGGTACATCGCCGAGAGAAGTGGAGCTCGTGTGACCGCGCTCGAGTTGCAGTCCGATCTCGACACGCTGGCAGCTGACTTCACCAGGCGATGCGGACTCGCCGATCTCGTCGAGCACCGATGCGGTGACATCCTCGACGGGCTCGACGAGACCTACGACGCGATCGTCTCGTTCCTCTGCTTCCTGCACGTCGCCGACCGTCCGCGTCTACTGGCCACTTGTCGACGTGTGCTCGCAGCAGGCGGCGCGTTGTACATCGAGGACTACGCCAAGCGTCGCGAACCGACCACCGCCGAGGCGGCTGCGCTCGAGGTGAAGGTGCAGTGCCCATCGCTGCCGTCCGCGGCCGAATACGAGGCGCAACTTGGCGCCGCTGGCTTCGTCGACATCGTGGTCGATGACGTGACCGAACACTGGACCGGCTTCACCGCAGAGCGACTCGAAGAGTTCCGCGCCGGGCGAGAGCGCAACATCGCGGTACACGGACTCGACATCGTCGACGGTCTCGATGACTTCTACTCCACCGTCGCCGGGTTGTTCGCGACCGGCGTGATCACCGGCCTCAAGATCGTCGCTCGCTGAAGGCGCCCGTACTGTTGATGCCCGCGGGCAATGCGACGGAACGCACGACTACGGTCGAACGCCATGCAGCTTCGCGGAAGGCCTGCCGCGTCGCGTCACATCGCCGCTTTGATCGCGACGACGCTCGCGATTCCGATGTTGGCGTTGGCAGCGCCGTCGTCCGCTTCGGCGCTCGACAACGGACGCGTTCCTGCGGGCGGCGTGCTGCGCGTGTCGTTTCCGGAGGCGATCGGCGGCAAGACGGTCGTCGGTCAGCTGACGGTCGACAGGGTCGACGGCGCCGGGTTCGTCACCGCGTACGGATGCGACGACGACCTTCCGGTCAATCCCGACGGCACCGTCAGTCGCTCCGATCTCAACTACGACTCGGCGGTGTCGCCCGTCGCGTCGAACCGCCTGATCGCGAAGGCCGACAACAACGGCGATCTGTGCTTCTTCACGTTGCGAGCGGCGGCGATCATCATCGACGTCAACGCAGTGACGTTCGATACGGGCATCAACTCGTTCGCCAATCGCCGCACCGACACCCGCTCGAACCTCGATCCACTCGTGCACGCGGGCGGCGTCTTCCGCGTCAACGTTCCCGATGCCGTTGGTGGCAAGACGATCGTCGGTCAGTTGACCGTCGACAGGGTCGTCGACGCGGGATACGTCACCGCCTTCGCCTGCGCGGACGGGTTGCCGATCGACGGTCGTGGCGTCGATCGATCCGACGTGAACTACGACGGCGCGGTCTCGCCGGTTGCGTCCAACCGATTGATCGTGAAGGCCGACGCCAACGGCGATGTGTGCTTCTTCACGTTGCGATCCGCAGCGCTGATCATCGACGTCAACGGCGTGTCGGATGTCGGCGTCACGTCGTTTGCGAACCACCGCACGGACACTCGTACTCTGCGGCCCGCGCTCGTGCCCGGCGGTGGCGTGCTGCGTGTGAACGTTCCAGAAGCCGTCGGTGGAAAAACCGTCGTCGGTCAGCTGACGTCGGACAGGACAACGGGCGCCGGATACATAACGGCATACGGCTGCGCCGACGGCGTGCCGGTCGACGCCGACGGCGTGGTGGCACGGTCGGACCTCAACTACGACGGTGCGGTCGCGCCGGTGTGGTCGAACCGGCTGATCGTCAAAGCCGACAGCGGCGGCGATGTGTGCTTCTACACACTGCGACCGGTTGCGCTGATCGTCGATGTCAACGCGGTGTCGGACATCGGCATCAGTTCGTTTCCGAACCGGCGCATCGACACGCGCAGTCAGTTGTTGCCACCGGGTTCGGTCACCTCCGTCGACGTTCCGGTGTGGCCGCCGTACATCGCGCTCCCCGCAGTCGCCGGCGTCGCCGCGCTGACCGGGTTGCCCGCGGACACGACCGTCACGAGCCGGCCGATCCTCGCTGTGAAGATCGACAACTATGGCGTCGCCCGGCCGCAATGGGCACTCGATCTCGCGGACGCTGTGATCGAAGAGAACGTCGAGGGCATCTCTCGATTCGTCGCGCTCTTCCAGACACACCTGCCGGATGTCGTCGGGCCGGTGCGATCCGCGAGGATCGGCGACATCGACCTGCTGTCGGCGATGAACCGGCCGGTGTTCGCGTACTCAGGAGCCAACCCAGGCGTCACCGATTGGATCAACTCCGCGGCGCGATCGCAGGTGTTCGTCGACTTCAGCTCGCTGCACGATCCGTGCTACTCGCGTTCGCCGGATCGTCCCGGACCGCACAACCTCCTCCTCGATCCGAACTGCGCGATCGCCAACGCCGCATCCGCCGGTCCGGCGCGCCCGCTGTGGGACATCGATCCCGCATGGATCCCGCCCGGTCTCCCGTTGACGGACACGACGTTCGCCGTTCCGATGGATGGCGTCGACGTCGCGTGGACATGGGACATCGGGTCCGGAACCTACCTGCGATCACAGGACGGGTTGCCACACCTGACAGTCTCCGGTTCACAGATCTCGGCACGCACCGTCGTCGAGTTGTCGGTTGCGTACGTGCCGTCGCCGGCCGACAGCCGATCGCCGACACCGGTGACGGTCGGGACAGGCACCGCGATCGTCCACCGCAACGGCCGGGCGATCCCGGCGACATGGTCGCGTCCGACCGCGTACGACCCGTTCCGGTTCTCGGCGATCGTCAACGGTCAACCGATCCCACTCAACACCGGCACGACCTTCATCGAACTCGTCAGAGCACCATGAGCTCCTGAGCCACCGGACTACCCGACGGGGCCGACCGCCTCGCGAACGAGTTCGTGGAACACCTTGATGCCCTCTTCCCACTTCGGGCTGAGGTAGCCGACGTCGTAGGTCCCCGCATCGAGGTTGCGCTGCACGTGTTCGCACACGCGGGCGTCCTCGTCGGCGACTTGCTCGCTGAACTTGATGATCGCCTCGACGTCGTGCTCGGTGTCGTCGGCGAAGAAGTACTCGAAGATGAGGTCGCTGTGGCTGTGTCCGCGAGGTAGCCATCGTTCGACTGCGAAACCGCCGGGGAAGACGTCGAACGCAAAGGTCGGCCAGAACCAACCGAACACTCCGAACGTCGATTCGTCCCGAGGTGGCATCTCGTGGATGTTCCACCGGCGATCGCCCTTGATCAGCACCTTGTAGTTGAGTGCGTCGGCGTCGCGGCTCATCGCAGGGTGGACCGTCGGGAGGTGGTAGCCCTCCATGAAGTTGTCGCCGTACGTCTTCCAGTTGCAGGCGACGACCCGACTGCTGCGGCTGTGGAAGCGGTACTCCTCGAGCGGGTAGTCCTCGACCTCGTTCGGGAAGTCGCCGAGCCACTCGTGCAGCGGGGCGATGTCCGGGTTGAGGCAGACGAAGACCATGCCCCGCCACGACTCGACCTGGATCGGGGTGAGATCCATCTCCTCGGGCGCCGGACCGCCGAAGTCGCGG
>DASWRR010000676.1:0-1757 GCA_036403055.1 Ilumatobacteraceae bacterium
TCCTGCCAGCAGCCTTTGTGCCACCCGCACCCCCTCCGAATAAACTGACACGGACGTCAGCAAAGGACGGTATCGCAATGACCAAGTATGAGGTCGTCGACGCCGACTGCCACATCCTCGAACCTCCCGACATCTGGAAGAACTGGTTGTCGTCCAAGTATCAGGACAAGGCGCCGACGCTCGTGAAAGACCACGAGGGTGGCGACGCGTGGCTCACCGCGGTCGGGGGCGATCCCGATCCGATCGGTCTCGTCGCGACTCCGGGCATGCCGTTCGACAAGTTCCGCTGGTACGGCGTCACCTACGACGAGGCGCGCACCGGTTGCTACAACGGCGAGGCGCGCCTCGCCGACATGGACATCGACGGTGTCGACGCCGAGATCCTGTTCCCGCCGCAACGCACGATGAGCCATTTCCTCGGCGATGACGACGACGACTTCGTGCTCGCAGGCGTCGAGGCATACAACAACTTCTTGTTCGAGGAGTTCTGCGCACCCGATCCGCAGCGCCTGATCGGCATGGCGCAGATCCCGTCGCTCGGGATCGACAACGCGGTCGATTCGATCCGCAAGGCGAAGGCCCGGGGCGCGAAGGGCGTGCTGATCTCGAACTGGCCCGCCGGTGAGGCCGGTCTCTCCAAGGACGACGACCCGTTCTGGGCGGCCGCCGTCGACGAAGGCCTCCCGGTGTGCATCCACATCAACATCATCAGCCGCGCCTCACGGAGTGCGGGGCGCAAGTCCGCGGCGGCCAAGGGCAACCAGCTCTACAACATGGCGAGCGAGGCCACCCGCGCCAAAGCGATCGGCGGCATGAGCCACGTCTTCGCGATGGCGACCGGCGCCATGACCGACATGATCTTCACCGGCGTGTTCGAACGCTTCCCGGAGCTGCAGATCTGCTGGATCGAGACCGGCGTCGGCTGGATCCCGCACTTCCTGGAGTGCATCGACGACCGTTGGTGGCGCAACCGCGTATGGGGCGACCTACCGCTGCGCGAACCGCCGTCGACGTACTGGTACCGCAACAACGCCGCGAGCTTCATCACCGACCGCAGCGGTGTCGAGCTGCGCAACCGGGTCGGCGTCGAGAACATGATGTGGTCGAGCGACTATCCGCATCACGGCAACGACTGGCCGTACTCGCGCAAGGTCATCGAAGAGACGATGGGCAACATCGGCGAGCTCGACAAGGCGCTCATCACCGGCGGCAACGCGGCCCGCATCTGGGATTTGCACGACTGACGCGCAGAGTTACGGAGTGTCGTCGTCGAGGCGCACGCCGCCGACGCCGGTGTGCGTCTCGTTCGCAGTCCGCACGGCTTCGAGCGTGAGCCGTTGGATCGTGCGCTGGTGCACGTAGTTCAAGACGCGGTCGACGGCCGGGATCATGCGCGACGAGTTCGCGGTGAGGCGGCGCTGGACTGCGACCATCTCCTCTTGGTCCCAGTCGCGGTCGGTGCCGGCGAGCATCGCGTGGACGTCGTTCTGCAGGGCGCGGAAGTGGCGCACGTAGATGACGCCCAGCTCGATGAGGATGTCCTCGGTCATGCCGATGTCGCGCAGCTCGACGACCGCGCGCAGCAGGTTCAGGTCGTTGTCGTCGAAGACCTCGTGGCCGAGCGCTTCCGGTTCGGCGAGGAGCCCGATATCGCGCAGGCGGCCGATGAGCGCGGCGTCGAGGCCCGACTTCTCGACCAGGTCGTCGAGCGAATAGCTGCCCTGCGACGCGAAGAGGCCTTCGATGCCGGGCCGGTC
>DASWRR010000677.1:0-9010 GCA_036403055.1 Ilumatobacteraceae bacterium
GAAGTCCACGGACGGACTTGCCGCTCCCCGCACCTTCTTTCAGAGATGTCGCGGACATCGCCAACGATCGACCCAACCCTTCGGTCCCTTCGGACCACGTGAAACGGCTAGTGCACGCCACGACGGCGCCACACCTGAATATCGGTTGTATGTGACCAAACCTTGACTGATGCACATAGTGAGCAATGACCACTCCCAGTGTAGGTATGGCCGTGCGAGTCGTGCCCGTATCGTGTGCGAGATGCGGGACGGCACGCGGTGACCAGCACTCGGCGCCGAGTCGACAGTTCCGCGATCTCTGCCTTTTTGCCTGTTGTTGCTGTCATCCCGCTGTGGCTTCTCGCGATCGCGGTTCTGTGGCTGCCACTGCGCGTGGTCTGGCACATCTCGTTCGTGACGCTCGCGGTCGGCTATCTCGCCGCGTCGCTGCTGTTCTTCTTCCGGCCGGTGCAGGTGGTCATCCTCGCGCCGCTGCTGGGCGCACGGCGGCCGACCCGCCAGGAACGGGCCACACTCGACGTCGCCTGGCGGTCGGTGCTGCAGGCGAACCGACTGCCCGCTCGACGGTTCGTCATCGCGGTGCTTCCGATCGAGGAGCTCAACGCGTTCGCCTGCGGCGGGCACCTCGTGGTCGTCACCTCGTATGCGATCGACACGCTGCCGCGAGACGAGCTCAGCGGCGTGCTCGCCCACGAGCTGAGCCATCACCTCGGATCCCACACCGTCGCGCTCACGATCGGCCACTGGTTGAGCCTGCCGGTGTTCGTGCTCGCCCGGATCGGGTTCTTCCTGCAGAACGTCGCGACCGCGGCGACACGAACTTTTGCACGCCGTTCGTCGTCGCTGACCGTGCTCGGGCAGTTGACGAGCGCGCTGCTGATGGCAGCGTCCTGGGTCTTCCTCAGCGGTCTGCTGCTGAGCAACGCGATCGCGAACGTGGTCGGACGCAACGCGGAGATGCAAGCCGACCGGCGCGCCGTGACCATGGGATTCGGACGGCCGTTGGCCAGCGCGTTGCGACGCGTGATCGGCGAACGTCGCAGCGAACGTCCGACGACGTTGCGCGAGCGTCTCGCGGCGACGCACCCGCCGGCGAGAACTCGTGTTGCTCAGATAGAGGCCCTTCTGCGGGCGCGGAGGAGCAGCTAGCTTCCACGTGTGAGCTCAGCGTTGGAAGCGCGGCACCTCACTCGTCGGTTCGGCGAGACGATGGCGGTCGACGGAATCGACCTCGACGTGGCGAGCGGTGAGATCTACGGCTTCCTCGGTCCGAACGGAGCCGGCAAGAGCACCACCGTGAGGATGCTGACGACGCTGTTGTTGCCGACGTCGGGCACTGCGATCGTTGCCGGTTTCGACGTCCGCGACGACGCGGACAAGGTTCGCCTGCGCATCGGCGTCGCGCTGCAGGAAGCCGCACTCGACCCGAAGCAGACCGGTCGCGAGATCCTCGATCTCCAGGGCCGGCTCTACGGCCTCAACGCCCGCGATCGGCGCCAGCGTGTCGAGGAACTGCTGTTGCTCGTCGACATCGGCGACGCAATCGATCATCGGATCGGCACCTACTCGAGTGGGATGAAGCGACGGCTCGACCTCGCCGCCGCGCTCGTGCACGAGCCCGAGGTCCTGTTTCTCGACGAGCCGACGACGGGGCTCGACCCGTCGAGCCGCGCTGCGGTGTGGAAGGAGGTCCGGCGGCTCAACGAGGTGCGCGGGATGACGATCTTCCTCACGACCCAGTACCTCGAGGAAGCCGACGCGCTCGCGGACCGCGTGGCCATCATCGCGAAGGGCAGGATCGTGGCCGAAGGGACACCTGCAGACCTCAAGCGTTCGGTCGGCTCGGACGTCATCGTGGTCAAGGCGCAACCAGGCGACGCAGATCGGGTCACCAAGGCATTGACAGCGGTCGACGGGCTCGGGTCCATCGATGCCGCGGGTGACGAGGTGGTCATCTCGGTGACCGACGGTCCCAAGGCGATCAGTCCCGTCGCCGTCGCGTTGTCGGAAGCGGGTGTTGGCGTCGAGGGCCTCACGCTGCGCACACCGACGCTCGACGACGTCTTCCTCCACGTGACCGGCGAGCGGATGAAGGACGAGCCATGACGGACACCACCATCACGCGCCGCGTCGTCCCGCGCAGCGCTGGGTTCTTCGACGATCTCCGCGCCGTCTCGCTTCGGGCGATCCGCCTCACGTGGCGCGATCCCGAGGCGTTCCTGCCTGCGCTCGTCATCCCGGTGTTCTTCTTCGTCGTCAACGTCGGCGCGCTGCAGAAGTTCGTCGAAGGCAGCTTCCCGGCGAGCTTCGACTACAAGGCCTTCCAGCTGCCGGTGGCAGTCGTGTTCGCGGTCACCGGCGTGAGCCGAGCGAACTCGCTGGTGCTCGACATCCAGAACGGCTACTTCGACCGGCTGCTGCTGACGCCCGTCAGCCGTGTCACGTTGCTGCTCGGGCTGATGAGCGCGGACGTCGTGCTGATCGTTGCGCTGGCAACGCCGGTGGCGCTGCTCGGGCTCGTCATCGGGATCCACTCGGCCACCGGCCTGCTCGGTGTCGTCGCGTTCGTGGTGATGGCCGGCTTGTGGGGGCTTGCGTTCACCGGATTCCCGTACTCGATCGCGCTCCGGACGGGGAACCCGACAGCGGTGAACAACGCGTTCCTGCTCTTCTTCCCGTTCGCATTCCTGACGACCGCGTACCTGCCGCGAGAGAGCATGACCGGTTGGCTGTCGACAGCGACGCGGTTCAACCCGACCACGTACCTCCTCGAAGGGATGCGGGCGTTGTTGCAAGACGGGTGGAACTGGTCGGCGATCGGTCGCGGGCTGATGGCAATCGCCGGCGTCATGGCGGTTTCGTTCAGCCTCGCGTTCGCTGCGCTGAAGGGTCGGGTCAAGCGCAACTAGTGATCGGTGCCGATCGGGGCAACGGTGGCATCGAGCACTGCAACCAGATCGTTGGGCGCGACCTCGATGTCGAGGCCGCGGCGACCACCACTGACGAAGATCGAGTCGAAGAGAACGCACGTCTCGTCGATGACGGTCGGCAGCGCACGCTTCTGGCCGAACGGGCTGATGCCGCCCACGACGTACCCCGTGATGCGTTGAGCGACATCGACGTCGCACATCTCGGCGCGCTTGGCTCCAACGGCAGCAGCAAGCTCCTTCAGCGACAACTGCCCGCTGACCGGCACGATCCCGACGACGTGGTTCCGGTCGTCGACCGTGGCGATCAACGTCTTGAACACCCGCTCCATCTCGACACCCAGCGCGTCAGCCGCGGCCTGGCCGTAGTGCCGCTCCGCGGGATCCGCGTCGAACTCGTGCACATCGAACGGCACACCCGCCGCGCGCAACGCGACGATCGCCGGCGTGCCTCCTCGAGCCATCGCTTCTCGGGCCATGTACGCGCGTCAGATGGTGGCCGGCGTGTTGAACTCCTCGACCAACGGCGCGAAGGAATCCATCTTGCTCATCGCGGCGTCGCGGTCGAGCGGTGGCAGGATCAACGTCGCCATCGTCACCCCGAGATCGCGTAGCCGCGTCAGGTGCGCACTGTCCGGCTTCGCGCCATAGACGGCGAGGCTCAGCGACGAAGGATCTCGACCTGTCGATTCGGCAACGTGCTGCAGTTCTGCCCACTTCTCGTCGATCGGCCACCGGCCTTCGATCGGCATCCACACGTCGCCGTACTCGACGATGTGGCGAAAGTGCAGATCGGACGGCGAGCAGCCGACGTGGATCGGCGGGTTCGGGAACTGCACAGGCTTCGGCCACGACCACGACGGCTCGAGGTCGACGTACGTTCCGTGGAACTCGGCCTCCTCCTGCGTCCAGAGCGCTTTGCACGCCAGGATCTTCTCGCGGACGACGGCGCGGCGATGAGCGATGTCGACGCCGTGCGACCGCATCTCTTCGTGGTTCCATCCATAGCCGATCCCGAAGAGGAACCGGCCGCCGGAGATCGCGTCGAGCGAGGCAACCTCCTTGGCAAGCCACACCGGGTCGCGCTGGGCGACGAGCGTGATGCCGGTGCCGAGGCGAAGCGTCGTCGTGACGGCGGCGACCGCTGTCAGCGCGACGAACTGATCGTGCGTGCGCCAGTACTCCTCCGGCAACGGCGGTGCTCCGGCGTTCCCACCCCATGGTGTGGCGCGGCTGGTCGGGATGTGCGAGTGCTCGGGAAACCACAGCGAATCGAAGCCGCGCGCTTCGGCCTCGCGCCCGAGCTCGATGGGCTGAATGCCCAGATCGGTCGGGAACATCAACAATCCGAGGCGCATCTGCTCAGGCTAACCAAGCCGAACGGCGACGCCCGTCAGCGCAGGATCCGCCGCGGGATGTCGCTCGAACACCATCGGATCGTGGCCGGGAACGATGGTCCCGCCGGGCCCCGCGAGCGACCGCAGACGGTCGTACCCGGCGATCATCGCGGGCACGTCGAACACGATCGGGAACGGCCGCGTCGACTCCATGTTCTCGTAGTAGTGACTTGCATCCGAGGCGAGCACGAGCCACCCCGTCGACGTGTTGACGCGCACGGCTTGCAACCCGTCGGTGTGCCCGCCGATGTGATGCAGCGAGATCCCCGGCGCGATCTCGCCGTCACCGTCGTGAAAGTCGACGCGCTTGGCGTGCACGGCCATCACGATCTCGGCGACGTGGCGCGCGGTGAACGCATGGCTGAACTCGGACTCCGCCATGTGACGTCCCGTCGCGAAGTGCATCTCGCGGTCCTGCAGATGGAACCGCGCGTTGGGGAACTGGTCGAACCCGCCGACGTGGTCGTAGTGGAGGTGAGTGAGCACAACCGTCGAGGCAGTCTGCGCATCGACCCCGATGGTCGCGAGCGCGTCGGCTGCGGTTCGCAGCAGCCTCCGATTGCGGAGCGTCGCGTCGAAATCGTTGAAACCCGTGTCGACGACGATGGTCCGGTCGCGGCCGACGATCGCCCAGACGAAGTAGTCCATCGGCATCGGCACATCGTGCGGGTCGCCCCCGAGGAAGTGCTCGGGTCGACGTGCGTCGCGTTCCGCGTACTTGACCGCGTACACCTCGTAGGCCTCGGTATCGGACATCGACGTAGGGTACCGAAATGGAAGATTCACTGTTTCAAGCAGGCATCGAAGCGCGATCACGCGTGCTCGGTCCGGAGTTCGTCACGAAGGCGTTCGCCGGCGCGGACAGCTTCAATCGCGAGATGCAGGAGATGGTCACCGAGTACTGCTGGGGCGGCGTGTGGGGCCGCACCGTGCTGACCGATCGGCAACGCAGCCTCAACAACCTCTGCATCCTCGCGTCGCTCAACAGATCGCACGAGTTCAAGTTGCACTTCCGCGGCGCACTCAGCAACGGCTGCACGCTCGACGAACTGCGCGACACCTTGATCCAGGTGATGGTCTACGCCGGCGTGCCTGCGGGAGTCGAAGCGTTTCGACTCGCGCGCGAGGTGCTGGACGCCGAGGGTGTCACGCCGCCGCCGACGGATCGCCCGATGCCCGACGTCCCGTCGCGCGCCGAGGAGCCCGGCGGATGACAGTCGGCTTCATCGGTCTCGGCAAGATGGGCGGCCCGATGGCCGCGAACGTCATCGCCGCGGCGCCGGGTCTTGTGTGCTTCGACGTCGCCGGGACACAACAGCGGATGCCTGTCGGGGCGATCGCGGCGGGTTCGATCGCCGACGTCGCGACGCGGTGCACCACCGTCCTGATCAGCGTTCCCGACGGTGCTGCCAGCGCTGCAGTCGCTCGCGAGATCGCGGCAACTCCGAGCTCACAAGTCCAGACGTTGTTCGACCTGTCGACGATCGGCCCGAAGGCTGCGATGCAAGCGGCCGCGATTCTCGAGACCGCCGGAGTCGTCTACTGCGACGGTCCGGTGTCGGGAGGCGCCGCGGGCGCACGAGCCGCGACGATCTCACTGATGTTCGCGGGACCGAGCGAGACGCTCGAAGCACATCGAACGCTGCTGGAATCGTTCACGGGCAACATCTTTCATGTCGGTGATCGCGCCGGCCTGGGGCAGGCAATGAAGTTGGCCAACAACTTCCTCTCGGCAACGGCACTCGCGGCAACCTCCGAGGCGATCGCGTTCGGTGTCGCGCACGGTCTCGACATGTCGACGATGATCGACGTGCTGAACGTGTCGACCGGGCGCAACTCCGCGACGACCGACAAGTTCCCGAACCGGGTGCTGACCGGAACGTACGACGCCGGGTTCTCGACCGCGCACATGACGAAAGACGTCGGACTGTTCGTCGACGGCGCGTCCGATGTGGGGACACAGTCGAACGTGGCGGCGGCCGTCACCGACGTCTGGCGCGCATGTCACGCGGCGTTGCCCGGCAGCGACTTCACCGAGATATGGCGATACACAGCGAACGAGTGACGTTCACCCCAGCTGTTCGTGGAGGAACGACAGCACCTGCGGCCAGATCTTGGACGCGACTTCCTCGTCGAGCGTGCCCAGCGCGTTGTGCGGTGCCATGAACGCGTGACCTGTTCCCGGATGGACGGTCATCGTCACGTCCTTGCCCATTCCCGTGAGCTTGGCTTCGAGAGCAGCGGCGCCCTCGGGAGTGAAGAAGTCGTCGTGCTCCGCCATGTGGCCGCGAATCGTTGCCGTCATCGGCGCCCAATCCGGCTCCATGTCGGGGCCGGGAAACCCGTAGAACGGCACCGCGGCGACGACCTTGTCGGGACGCGATGCTGCGATGAGAAACGCGAGCATGCCGCCCATGCAGAACCCGACGACGCCGATGCCGCTGCTCGTGACACCGTCGAGTCCGGCGAGGTAGTCGACGGCTCCGCTCATGTCGCGCGCCGCGCGATCCGGTGGCATCGAGTTCATCAGCTGCGCGGCCTTGTCCATCTCGTCGTGCGCGGCAAGTTCGCCGTGATACAGGTCGGGAGCCAGCGCCACGAACCCGGCATCCGCGAGACGCTTCGCCATCTCCTTGGTGCCACTGTCGAGGCCCCACCACTCCTGGATCACGAGCACCCCCGGACCGCTTCCGCCGGCCGGCCGCACCAGGTAGCCGGACGCTTCGGAACCATTGCTGGGGAACGACACCGTTTCTGCCATGGCGACAACGTAGTCGTGCCGAGAAATCGGTGACGATGCCGGGCCCGTCGATATTCTGAGCGACCGTGACCGCCTCCTCCTCAACCAGTTCTGCTGTCGACATCTCGGATCGCGACTGGTGGCGGTCGTCAGTCACGTACCAGATCTACATCCGGTCGTTCGCCGATTCGAACGGCGACGGCGTCGGCGACGTGAACGGGATCCGTTCTCGACTTCCGTACCTCGCCGAGCTCGGTGTCGACGCGCTGTGGATCAATCCGTGGTACCCGTCGCCACAGGCCGACGCCGGCTACGACGTCGCCGACTACCGCGATGTCGAGCCGATCTTCGGGACGCTGGACGAAGGCCGCGCGTTGATCGAGGAGGCGCACGCGTCGGGCATTCGAGTGCTGCTCGACATCGTGCCGAACCACACGTCCGATGAACACGTGTGGTTCAAGGCGGCGCTCGCCTCGCCGCCCGGCTCACCCGAGCGGGCGCGGTACCACTTTCGGCCCGGTCGCGGCGACAACGGGGAGCTTCCGCCGAACGCCTGGGTGTCGGAGTTCGGTGGCACGGCCTGGACGCGAATCGACGAACCCGACGGTGAGTGGTACTTACACCTCTTCGACGTGAAGCAACCGGATCTCAACTGGGACAACGACGAGGTCCGCGCCGAGTTCCTCGACATCCTTCGGTTCTGGTTCGACGCCGGAGCCGATGGCTTTCGCATCGACGTCGCCCACGGGCTCCTCAAGGCGCCCGGGCTCCCAGACCTCGGCCAAGAGTTCAAACCGCGGCTCGGTCAACCGCCGCGACTCGGTCATCCGCACTGGGACCAGCCGGGTGTGCCCGACATCTACCGCGGATGGCGCGAGGTTGCCGACACGTACGACCCGCCGCGCATCTTCGTCGCCGAAGCCTGGGTGTCGTCGGTCGACCGGCTCGCCGAGTACCTGCGGCCCGGCCGGCTGAACACGGCCTTCGACTTCCACACCACGCGGTCGCGTTGGGATGCCGTCGAGTTCCGGGCCGCGATCGAGACGTCGCTCGCGGCACATCGCGGCATCGGCGCACCCGTCACCTGGGTGCTGAGCAATCACGACATCAACCGGCATGTCACGCGCTACGGACGCGGCCCGACGGCCCATCCGCTCCACGGCTCGCCGGACGATCCGGTCGACATCGAGCAGGGCACGCGGCGGGCACGCGCCGCCATCATGATGGAACTTGCGCTGCCGGGCGCCGTCTACCTCTACCAAGGTGAAGAGCTCGGCCTGCCGGAAGTCGACGACATCCCCGAGGACAAGCTCGCCGATCCCGTGTGGGAGCGGTCAGGTCACACGCGTCGCGGCCGCGACGGCTGCCGTGTTCCGCTGCCGTGGACGCGGAGCGGGCCGTCGTTCGGGTTCGGCAGCGGCGAATCGTGGCTTCCACAGCCGCGCGACTGGTCGTCGATGTCGGTCGAAGCCGAAGAGAAGGACCGCGGCTCGATGCTGTGGCTGTATCGCGACGCCCTCCGCATCCGCCACGAGATCGATGATCTGCACACCGACGCCTTCGAGTGGGTGCACTCGCCTTCCGACGTCATCGCGTTCAGCCGCGGCGACCGCTTCACCTGCTTCGTCAACTTCGGATCGCAGCCCGTCGAACTACCGGCCGGCAACGTGATCCTGTCGAGCGTTCCGCTGGACGACGGCCGGCTCCCGCGCGACGCCACCGCATGGATCGGCGCGGACTGACCTCCTCGCACGCCCGGCTGCGGGCAGGTGTCAGGCGAGGAGGTCGTGGACGACGTCGAGCCACAGCTGCGTCGTGAGTCGTAGCGACTCGACGTCGACACGTTCGTCGTTACCGTGGAATCGGCGACCAAACTCCGCAGGGTCCACGTCGGGGCTGAACAGACCGGCGCCGTACGCGACAGCGCCAAGGTTGCGATAGATCCG
>DASWRR010000678.1:0-2780 GCA_036403055.1 Ilumatobacteraceae bacterium
ATTGCCGCCGTACTTGACTACCACGACCTGATCCGCAAATCGGCGGATGTACGGCAACGCTTCGACGAGCGTCGCGGCGCGATCGGCAGCCGCAGTCGTCGTCACGGGTACAAGCCGACTGTGCTGAGTCCAGCGGTCTCCTGTAGCCCGAGCGCGACGTTTGCCGCTTGGATGGCCCCACCGGAGGCACCCTTCGCCAGGTTGTCGATGCTGCAGATCGTGATGACCGTGTTCGTCCGCTCGTCGTAGCGAGCGGTGATGTGCGCCGCGTTGCTGCCCATCGTCGCCTTGGTCGATGGCGAGGCCGGTCGAACGACGATGAACGGCTCGCCGCTGTAGCGGCGTGCCAGCGTCGCCAGCAACGACTCCGTCGACACCTTGCCGATCGGCTTCGCGTAGCAGGTCGCCAGTAGACCGCGGCTCATTGGCGCGAGATGCGGTGTGAACAGGACTTGAGCTCCCGTCTCCTGCTCGATCTCCGGTGTGTGCCGGTGATCGAGCAGTCCGTACGCGGCCACGTCCTCGTCGACCGTGCAGAACATCGACGTCTGCTTGAGCGCCCGACCCGCTCCACTGACGCCGGTGATGGAGTTGACGATCACACCCGACGGCTCGATCACCGCTGACTCGACCAGCGGCGCCAACGCGAGCGTCGCGGCTGTGACATGACAGCCTGGCGTGGCGATGAGCGACGCCTCCTTGAGAGCGGCGCGATGCAGCTCGACGAGGCCGAACACCGCCGCGGCGAGCAGCGCCGGCTGGTCGTGGTTGAACCCGTACCACGTCGGGTACAGCGACGCATCCTTCAGCCGAAATGCCGCCGAGAGATCGATCAGGCAACCGACCTTGCCGTGCAACTTCGGAGCCAACGCCATCGATGCCTCGTGCGGCAATCCGAGGAAGACAGCGTCGAGGCCGTCGGCCCTTGTCTCGTCGAGCTCCTCGAACACGAGGTTCGGGTAGTGAGCGGCGAGGCTCGGGTACACGGCGCTCGCCAACGTGCCGGCCTGCGTGTCGCCCGTCGCGTAGACGACGTCGAGATCAGGATGCTGGGCGCACAGACGGAGAAGCTCTGCCCCGGTGTACCCGGAAGCGCCGATGATGCCAACTCGTTTCACGACGTATGATCATACGTGACTCCGCATGATCATGCAAGCAGTGAGGTCAGATCGAGGCGGTGGTCTGCTGGAAGACGATGTCGATCTTCTCGAAACCCATCGACTTCAGCATTCCCGTGAGTACGAACGTGGTGTGCTCCTCCGCCCGCTGGACGAGGTCCGTCTGCGCCGCGGAGTCCGCCATCTTGCTCATCGCCGCGTCGTACAGCGATGCCTCGCTCGTCGGGTTGTCGTTGAAGATGCCGCCGAGTCGGTTGAGCAACCCGCGATCGCGGTTCATCACGTGACTCTGCTTGTGATCGAGCACCGGTGCCATCGCGTGCGGGCTCGGCAGCGTCAGCACGACCGACTTGTCGTGGTCGGCCATCTGCACGGAACCGGCGCCGATCGAACCGAAATCGACAACCGCGTCAACGGTGCCGACGCCGAGGAACTGGACGCGCTCACCCGCGATCGCGCTGGGGACGTACTTCACGTCTTTCTCGAGATCGAGTGTCACCTCGAACTGGGCCTGCGCTGCGTGGAAGTCGGACAGATCGCGGAGCTCCGTGAGCACGGGCGGCGGCGAGTGATCCTTCGTCACGGTGGTGAACGGGGAATCGAGCAGTTGGAAGGCCACGACTGCTGCGACCACCAGGCCAGCAACGAGCGCGACGCCACCGAGAAACTTCTTGAACATGTGAGCCGTTCTCTCCTTGAGGTCTGGCGGGCGAACCGATCAGTGTGTCGCAACGCCAGAATGGAATCGTGAATTCCATGTACGGGACCACGAGAGGGATGTTGTTGCTGGCGACGCCACCTCTTGACGACCCCAACTTCGACCGCTCGGTCGTGTACATGATGGAACACAGCATCGAAGGTGCTGTTGGTGTGGTTCTGAACCACCCTACCGACGAAACAACGATTGACGGCCTGGATCTGTGGATGGATCTCATCGCACCGCCTGCCGTGGTCTTCAACGGCGGACCCGTGCAGTTCGATGCGTTGATTGCAATTGCCGAGCTGCGCGGGCCCAGGGAGGACGCGTGGAGCGCGATTCTCCCCGACCTCGGGAGTGTCGACCTCGCCCTCGACCCGATCGACGTCGCCGATGAGGTCGGCCGCGTTCGGATGTTCCGTGGATACGCAGGCTGGGCGTCCGGTCAGCTCGACACCGAGATCGCCGCAGGCGCGTGGATGGTCTTCGACGCCCAACGCGACGACGTCTTCCATCCTGAACCGGACGATCTCTGGCGACTCGTTCTCCGCCGTCAGCGCGGGCGCGTCGCGTGGCTGGCGAACGCTCCAGACGACCTTTCGTCGAACTGACTACGCCACACCGGTCGCGCGCGCCACGAGGAGGCGACGAGTGTTGACACCCGTCTTGGCGAAGATCGACTTCAGGTGGTCTTGCACGGTGTGCTGCGACAGAAACAGGCGGTCTGCGAGCTGGCGGGTGTCCGCGCCGCCGACGAGATGCAGCAACAACTCCGCTTCGCGATCCGTGAGCCCGACGGCGCGGGCGTAGAGATCAGTTCGGTGGCTCGGCGATGTCGGTTCCAACGTGACTGCGATGGAAGCGGCTTCGTCCTTCGACCGTCGCGATGTGCGCGCCGCTTGGATCGTCACCCAGAGGCCATCGCGCACGTGCACTCGCGCCGACGCTGGGCGCTCGTCGACGCC
>DASWRR010000679.1:0-6224 GCA_036403055.1 Ilumatobacteraceae bacterium
GGAAAGCAAACGTGCCCAGCCCGGGGACGGGTCGGGCCGGGCACGTTGTGATCGCTGAATGGGGGCTCAGCGCTCGCTGTGGGGGTCAACAGCGAGATCGTCGGGATGCTGGGGTAGGCCATGACGACGGCTCTGACCCCAAGGCCAAAGCCGTCGTCGTGACCCGGTGCCTGTCGCCGTTGGGGACGGGTAACGACGAGGCAGGATCTGGTGAACGCAGCAAAGGGAGCAACGAGTTGGGCGAGTTGAACAACCCCAACCGCTCGTCGCTCACCGCGTCCTCCCTTGTGAAATACGTTCTGTTTGCTCTAGTACCGCTATCTCGATCGATATAAACATCGGATTTCAGAAAGCCAGCTGCCCACAACCTCGATGCACGGAGGGCCAACAAGTGACCGACATGGGAAAACACGATGCGCTCACAGTCGAACACGACGCCGACGGAGTCGTCGTCGTCCACGGCGACATCGATGTCGCAGGGGGTCCGGTGCTCGATGCCGCCATCCGCGAACGAGAAGGAGTCGGTCCGCTGGTGATCGACCTTGGCGACGTGCACTTCATCGACTCCTCGGGCCTGCGAAGCCTTCTCGGCGCGAATCGCCGGGCCCACGATCGGGCGACCGA
The DNA here is from genome assembly GCA_036403055.1 of Ilumatobacteraceae bacterium. Taxonomy (GTDB): domain Bacteria; phylum Actinomycetota; class Acidimicrobiia; order Acidimicrobiales; family Ilumatobacteraceae; genus JAENVT01. The sequence goes on from DASWRR010000679.1 coordinate 625, forward strand.
CGTCACCTTGCGCCACGTTCGACCGGAGGTCCGGCGACTGCTCGAGATCACGGGGACGCTCGATCACTTCATCATCGAGCCCGACAACATCGAGCACGATCGTGAGTGACCGGGACAGCATCGGTCCTGTCGACCTGAAGCTCCCGCCCGATCCCACACTTTCGCGCGTCCTGCGATTGGCTGGGGCCGGCATCGCCGGCATGGGTGGGTTCACCGTCGACGAGATCGAAGACATACGGATCGCGATCAGTGAAGTCTTCCTCGCGCTGATCGAACACGGCGGCGGCCGCGCGATCGAAGTGCAACTGACCGTCGAACGCGCGTCGTTCACGGTACGCGGACGGACTGCCACCACATCGTTCGACACGCAACACCCCGACCTCCTGGTGTGTCGCACAGTCCTGTCTGAAGTGTGCACCGATCACGGAATCGATCTGATCGACGATCACGCCTCGATATGGGCATCAGTCGCTCACGCGTCGATCAAGTGAATCCAACGCAGGGCCAATCAGCGGGTGATGACGAATGGCTCAAGGCGTCGTTCGATCGTTACTTCCGGCATCGCGATCCGCGCCTGCGCGATCGCATCGCCGAGCAGACGCTGTGGCTCGCGACGCGTGGGGCTCGACGGTTCGCGGATCGCGGCGAACCTTTCGACGATCTGGTGCAGGTTGCGCGCATCGGTCTCCTCAACGCGATCGAGCGATTCGATCCGGCACACGGAGTTCCGTTCGGCGCATACGCGACGCCGACCATCATGGGCGAGCTTCGGCGTTACTTCCGCGATCACACGTGGGGGGTGCATGTGTCGCGGCGCGCGAAGGACTTGCGACCCGCAGTGAATGCCGCAGCAGAGGTGTTGTCGAAAGAGTTGCAACGATCGCCGCGGATCGCGGAGATCGCCGAGCGGATGAAGATTCCGGAAGAAGGTGTGATCGAGGCGTTGGAGGCCAACAACGCGTACAAAGCGCGCACGCTCGATCAAGCCGGGAGCGCGATTCCCACGATCGACGACGACCTCGACGCGATTCTGAACCGCGAGGTGATCGCCGGGCTGCTCGATCGGCTGCGTCCGCGTGAGCGCGAGATCATCCGGCTGCGCTTCTTCGAGGAGCTCAGTCAGGCGCAGATCGCAGAGCAGATCGGCACCAGCCAAGTGCACGTCGGACGGTTGATCGCGTCGAGCCTCGCCGAGCTGAAAAGCCACCTGCGCTAGGCGCGCCGCCGCCCCGCGGAGTTTGAGCGCGCAAGCGCATGGGTAGAACGAAGACGCCCTACGAAAGGACGTTCATGATTCCCCGAATGGTCAAGCGACGTATTCGCCCCATGTGGTTGGCAGCGCTCGCCTCGGCCGCGTGGGTCAACCGGAAGGACCTTGGTCGGTGGTCGGAGTTCGTGCGCCGCGCAGTGCAACAGCGCGACACCCGGCCGTTGTCGGAGTGGATCACCGAGGCAAAGGTCCGCATGGCAGTGTCATCGGATCCGGTGCTGCGGCGCGATCCGGCGCTGAAAGACGTTGCGGTCAACGGAGGCCGCGTGACACTGCTGACCAACACGCCGTCGTGGCCGAACTCCGATGACCACGTCCGCCGGCTCACCCGAGTCAAGGGTGTTGCCGACGTCACTGCGCAAAACCTCGTCGACGCCTGAGCCAGCGCCTGGCTCGCACGCCTAGCGTCCGTTCACATGAACTCGACACAGCGGTGGGGCGAACAGACGCAACGGGCGATCGACAACTTCCCGGTCTCGGGCGATCGCGTCCCACGCAGCATGATCGAGGCGTTGGCGATGATCAAGGCGGAGTCCGCGGCGATCAACGGTGAGTTCGGTGTCATCACCGCCCCGATCGCTGACGCGATCCGCCGGGCCGCTGACGAGATCGTCGCCGGCGAGATGGCCGACCAGTTTCCGGTCGACGTCTTCCAGACCGGTTCGGGCACGAGCACGAACATGAACGTGAACGAGGTCATCGCCCAACGCGCCTCCGAGCTTCTCGGCAGCGACGTCCACCCGAACGATCATGTGAACGCCTCGCAATCGTCGAACGACACGTTTCCCTCTGCCGCGCGAATTGCCGCCGTGCTCCAACTGAACACACTGTTGTTGCCGGCCCTCGTGTCGCTGCGGTCGGCGTTGATCGAGCTGTCGAACGCTCACATGAACACCGTCAAGATGGCAAGAACTCACTTGATGGACGCGGTTCCGATGACGTTCGGACAAGAGGTCGGCGGATGGGCCAGGAGTATCGAGCTCGCGGTCGAACGTGTGTCGTCGTTCCTCGGTCGGCTCGGTGAGCTGCCGCTCGGAGGAACCGCTGTCGGCACGGGACTCAACACGCCGCCCGGGTTCGGCGCACGCGTCGCCGAGCGCCTGAGTCGAAGAACCGGATCGACGCTCACAGAGGCCTCGAACCACTTCGAGGCGCAATCGAGCCAAGACGTGCTCGTCGAGGCCGGTGCGATGTTGAAGGTCGTCGCCCTCTCGATGCACAAGATCGCCGGCGACATTCGCTTGCTGGGATCGGGCCCGAACGGAGGTCTTGGCGAGATCCATCTACCAGCATTGCAGGCAGGCAGCTCGATCATGCCCGGCAAGGTGAACCCGGTGATCCCCGAGATGGTTCAGCAAGTTGCAGCACAGGTCGTCGGCAACGACGCGACGATCACCTTCGCGGGAACGCTGTCGACGCTGCAGTTGAACACCGCGATGCCGATCGCGGCGCGCAGCGTGCTGTCCTCCATCCATCTGCTCGCGAGCGCGGCGACGCTGCTCGATACGAAGTGCGTTCGCGGCATCGTCGTGGACGAGGAACGGATGCGACGCAACGCCGAACGTTCACCCGCGATCGTGACCGCGCTCGCGCCACGGATCGGCTACGACGCTGCCGCTCGGCTGGTGCACCAGAGCGAGGAGCAAGGCGTCTCGCTTGCCGACCTGATTCGCCAACTGGAGCCTGACGGTGATGGCGACGGTGATACGACCAGCATCGCGAGCAGTGACGCGCTCCTCGCGATGACGCGCCCCGCGCAACAGCGGTGACCCGCAGGCCACCAACGCCTAGCGTTCGAGGACGTCGACGCAGACGAGCGCAAGATCGTCGAAGCGATCCGTGACCGATGCGGCGAGCGCCTCGACGAAGTCGTCCGGGGGCAACTGCCGGTTCGACGCAGCGAAATCGGCGAGCCGCGTCAGCCCGATGTCGAGATGCTCTCGACGGCGTTCGACGACACCGTCGGTGAACATCAGCACGCGGTCGCCCTCACGCACTTCCAGCGTTGATGACTCGTATGGCTCGCCTTCGCAGAGGGCGAGCGGTGATCCTGGCCGCGCATCGAGGTAGGTCGATGTGCCATCGCCTCGCACGATCAGCGGCGAGAAGTGGCCGGCCTGCGCCCATCGGAGCGTCCGACGCTCGACGTCGAGCACCGCGTAGCAACACGTCACGAACGGCCCGTCGACCTCGTTCAGGCGAGCGGTCACGTTGTTCGCGCGCGTCAACACGTCGTGCGGCTCGTCGTGCTCCGCGGCGATCGCCCTGAAGACGTTGCGTACCTGAACCATGAACACGGCTGCTCGATGTCCGTGCCCCGCGACGTCCGCGATGACGAGCGCCACACGACTGTCGTCGAGCGGGAACACGTCGTACCAGTCGCCACCGACCGGCTGCGTCGGATCCGCCGGCTCGTACGCCGCGGCAATGTCGAGACCTTCGACGATCGGAAGCGTTCTCGGCAACGCGGCGGCCTGCAGGAGACCGATTGCGGTGCGCTCGGCCGCGGCTTCGAGCATCGCGGCGCGTGTTGCCTCCTCGGCATGGACGACGTCGGTGACATCTCGCGATGCCGAGATGTACCCGTCGCCGAACTTCGCGACCTGGATCGTCCAATACGCCTGTCGACGACTGCCCTCCACGCCGTCCTTGCCGGCGATCGACATGTTGGGCGGGTCGGCATATTGAACACGGTGACCCTGATACGGAACGCCCGTCTCGACGACGGCTTTGAAGCAGTCGAACAATCCGGATGTGCGCCAGTCCGGGTGTATCTCACACACCAGCTCGCCGAGAAGCAGGTCGGTGCCGCGCCGCGCGCCGCTCGAGTCGTGGCTGTTGACGAACTCGATCACGAAGTCGACGATCTCGTCGCGTTCGTCGCGCACTGCTCTGCCGACCGCGACATCGTCGAGCATCGCGTCGAGCGCATCTCGGAACTCGACTTCGTGGGCGACGTGCGTTGCCGCGATTCGCGCGAGTGCCAACGTCACGAGCGACGACACCGTTCCGGCGCGAGTCACCATCTCGTCGGTGATCGGCCGTGGTGCAATCCACCCGATGTGCATCACCCCAACGGCGCAACCAGCAGCGTCCGCTCTCAGCGGCACCGACAGGCTCGTGACGTCGTCCGACAGCGGCGCCGATCCCGTCACGTTGGGATACCGCAGCGCGAAGTCCGCGGCACCTTCCAACAAGATCGGCGAGTTCGTTCGCGCTGCGTCGGCCACCGGCTGTTCGCTGTCCAGCATCACTCGTTCGCCCAGCAGCCGGTTGCGATCGGCGTCACCGAAGCCGGCGACCGCGGCAACGACGAGGGCGTCGTCGTCGCGAAGCGCAACGATCGACCGGCCTTGGAACGTGTCGATCAGGAACGAGCACAGACAGTCCGCGATCTGTTGGTTGTCGAGCGCCGTGGTCAAGGCTTCCGACAGCTTCATCAGGCGTTCGGCATGACGCCGCGACACGATCTCGTCGGTGACGTCGGTCAGCGCGGCTCCGATGCCGACGACATCGGAGCCGCCGTCACGCAACGGTTGGCAGTTGATCTTCCAGTGCCGCTCAACGCCGATCTCCGGCATCCGGATCGTGACGCGGTGATCGGTGATCGCCTTCCCACTGTCACGAACGCGGGTCAGAAGATGCTCGTACAGCTGACCGGCCAGCGGACTGAGATCGCCCGGCCGCGACCCGACGTGCTCCTCGCCGGCACGACCGTTCATCCTGGCCATCGGTTCGTTGACGCGTTGATAGCGCAGTCGTCTATCGAAAACAGCCATCGCGATCGGTGATTGATCGAGCAAGGTTTCGCTGAGCTGTCGTTCGAGTCGCTCCGAGATGCGGACGTTCTCCAGCCGGTACTCGAGCAGGATGACGCCGCCGACGGCCGCGATGAAAACCCCGAAACCGAGCAGGTCTCCCCTGCTCGACACTTCAAACGATCGCGCCGGCGAGGTGAACGCCCACCACACTCCGATGGCACCGAGTGTCGCGCAGAGCGTCGCGGCTCGTGTTCCAGAGACGACGGCCGCAACCACAGTGGCGAGCAGCAATAGGACCGCCGGTTCGTAGTTCGCCGAGTCGCGCAGCGGCGCAAGCGCTGCCGTGATCGCAACGGGGACGCCGATGCCGAGCAGCAACTCCTTCGCACTCGGACGCCAGTGCCGACCACGAAGCAACGCAGCCAAGGACGACCACGCGCCGATCGGCTCGTCGGCCGACGCCGGCTCTTCTGGACGGTTCGCCAATCGCTGGGCTCCTGACATCGCGAAACGAAGATCGTCCTCGGTGTACGGCGGCGTGTCGACTCGACGGGCCACGATCAACACCG
>DASWRR010000680.1:0-1863 GCA_036403055.1 Ilumatobacteraceae bacterium
GATCACGCCCGGGTCGGAGCAGATCCGAGCAACGATCGAGCGCGATGGTCTGCTTGCCGATCTCGAAGCGATCGGCGCAACCGTTCTGGCGAACGCGTGCGGACCGTGCATCGGTCAGTGGGACCGGCCTGCGTCGGAGAACGGAGTGCCCAACACCATCGTCAACTCATTCAACCGCAACTTCCCGAAGCGCAACGACGGCTCTGCGAACACGTTGAGCTTCGTGACGTCACCCGACACCGTGATCGCGCTCGCCCTCGCCGGACGGCTCGATTTCGACCCGACGACCGAAACGATCACGGCGCCCGACGGCACGGAGGTTCGGCTCGAGCCACCCGTCGGCGAGGTGCTGCCGGACAAGGGCTACATGGCCGGCGAGGACACGTTCACTGCGCCACCGGAAGATGGTTCGCAGGTGTCGGTCGAGGTCTCGCCGACGAGCGACCGTCTGCAACTGCTCGAACCATTCCCAGCGTGGGAAGGCAAGGACTACTACGAACTCCCGATCCTGATGAAGGCCAAGGGCAAGTGCACGACGGACCACATCTCGGCAGCCGGTAAGTGGCTGACCTATCGGGGTCACCTCGAGAACATCAGCGGGAACCTCTTCCTCGGCGTCGTCAGCGCGTTCGATCGTCCCGTCGGTGAAGGTGTCGACTTCCGCGACGGCAGTCCCGACACGTTGCCGAACTTGGCGAAGAAGTACGGCGAGGACGGTGTTCGTTGGGTCGCGATCGGTGACCGCAACTACGGCGAAGGGTCGTCGCGCGAACACGCGGCGATGGAGCCTCGCTACCGCGGTGGCGTCGTGATCCTGGCGCGGAGCTTCGCCCGGATCCATGAGACGAACCTCAAGAAGCAGGGTCTGATACCGCTGACATTCGTCGATCCGGCCACGTACGACCTCATCGAAGAAAGTGACCGCATCAACGTGCTCGGGCTTCCTCCGAAGCCAGGCGAGAACGTCCGCTGCGAGATCGTCAAGCCTGATGGTGAGGTCGTTGCGTTCGAGTGCCTGCACACCTTCAGTCCCGAGCAGGTCGAGTGGTTCAAGGCCGGCTCAGCGCTCAACGTCGTCCGACGCCGTGTTGCCGCGAGCCGCGCCGCAGCCACCGACGCGGCGGTCTGAGTGGAGCTCTCACAAGCGCTTCGCACAACAGGGTCGACTCGCGAGTTCACCGATGAACGCGTCGACGACGCGACGATCATGGCGATCCTCGACGACGCTCGATTCGCACCGAGCGGCGGCAACCGCCAGCCTTGGCGCATCGCGGTCGTCAAGGACCCGACGATCCGGCGCCGTCTCGCCGACCTGATGACCGATGTGTGGCACGAGTACCTCGGCGAGAGCACGGATCCGACACGTGCACCATTTGCGTTCGGCAGATCATCGGGGGCTGCACCTGTCGCGGCACCCAACCCGCTGCTCGAGAACATCGAGGACGTTCCCGTCGTGCTCGTGCTGGCTGCGAACCTCGCCAAGATCGCGTTGATGGACGCCAACACCACTACTCGTCCGCCGATCACAGGTGGCGCATCCGTCTACCCCTTCGCGTGGAGCATCCTCCTCGCGGCGCGGGCGCGCGGTCTGAGCGGCGTGCTGACGACCTTCCTCTCGCGCGCCGAGGCGCAAGCCGCACCAGACGTCGGCTTGCCACCGGGCCACGCGATCGCCGGCACGATCTTCCTCGGTCACCCGACGCGCCTTGCAACGAAGCTGCGACGCGACGAGGTGGCGTCGTTCGCCACCATCGACCGCTTCGATGGGGAGCCACTGACATGATCGAACGAATCGACCCGCCCGACCGGGCCGGCGAAGCAGAGATGTTGGAGGCGTTCCTCGACTGGTACCGCGCCACGGTG
>DASWRR010000681.1:0-12683 GCA_036403055.1 Ilumatobacteraceae bacterium
AGCTGCGTGGTGACTTCCTCGGCATCACGATCCAGCACGGCCGAGCTCACTTTGCACGCGCCCTGTACGAGGGCATTGCATTCGCGATTCGGGACGCAATGACGGTCGCCGAAGATCTCGGGATGCGGTACGACTCGATTCGCCTGATCGGTGGAGGCTCGCGCAGCGCGACGTGGCGCCAGATCATGGCCGACGTGCTCGGGCGCGGGATCCTGCTGCCGGCCAACGGGGACGCATCCTTCGGCGCCGCAGTGGTTGCCGGGGTCGGCGTGGGCATGTTCGACGACACCAGAGATGCAGTCAATCGGTGCTGTCGCCCGGTCCTGACGCACGAGCCGTCACCCGACACGGCGCGCACCTACACCGAGCTCTTCCACGTGTACCGCGATGCGCAACGCCATCTCGTCGACGTCAACCATCGACTTCACGACCTGACGAGCGTTCGGTCGCAGCGAGACCTGTAGCTACCCTGTGGCGCGTGCCCGAATCGATCCGATTGATCAACCCGTCCAACGAATCGCTGGTGCGCGAGCTGCCGCTGGCGGGGCGCCAAGAGGTGGACGCCGCGATCGCGTGCGCCCGCAGGGCAGCACCCGCGTGGCAGGCGATCGCGCCGGGAGACCGTGGCCGCCTGATGCGTCGGTTCGCCGACACGATCGCGGAACATGCCGACGAGCTCGGCTGTCTCGAGACCGAGAACATGGGCATGCCGATCGGCAGCAGCACGTGGTGCGCGAACGCTGCCGCCGACGTCGTCCACTACTTCGCCGGAGCGATCGACAAGCACACCGGTTCGACGATCCCGGTTGCCGGCGGCATCGACATGACGTTTCACGAACCGTTGGGTGTCGTCGGTCTGATCACGCCGTGGAACTTTCCGGTTCTCATGGCGTCGTGGAAGATCGGGCCGGCGCTCGCCGCGGGTAACACCGCCGTGATCAAGCCGGCGGAGATCACGCCGTTGACGACGATGCGGCTCGGCGAGCTGGCGCTCGAGGCCGGCATTCCTGAAGGTGTCCTCAACGTCGTCGTCGGTACGGGCGCAGAAGCCGGGTGGCGGCTCGTCGAGCATCCAGACGTCCGCAAGGTCGCGTTCACCGGCTCGACGGCCGTCGGCAAGCGGATCATGGCCGGTTGCGCGGAGCAGGTCAAGCGAGTGACGCTCGAACTCGGCGGCAAGAGCGCGAACATCGTGTTCGCCGACGCCGACCTCGACAAGGCCGCCGCAGCGGCGCCGGGCGCGGTGTTCGACAACTCGGGCCAGGATTGCTGTGCGAGGAGCCGGGTGTTGGTGCAGCGCGACGTCTTCGATCGTTTCATCGAGATGTTCATCGCTGCTGCAGCCGACTGGAAGGTCGGCGACCCGATGGATCCCGGGACCACGATGGGTCCACTCGTGACGGCGCAACACCTGGCGCGAGTGCGATCGTTCACGGACGATCTCGACACGGTGTTCACCGGGACGGCGCCATCAGGTCCTGGGTACTGGCATCCGATCATGATCGCGAAACCGTCGGATCCGATGTCGCGGGTGTGCCGCGACGAGGTCTTCGGCCCGGTCGCAGTAGTGCTGCCGTTCGACGACGAAGCCGATGCGATCCGCATCTGCAACGACAGCGACTACGGGCTGTCCGGATCGGTGTGGACCCGCGACGGCGCGAAGGCCTTGCGCGTGGTGAGGGCGATGGAGGCCGGCGCGATCAGCGTCAACTCCAACAGCTCGGTTCGTTACAGCACGCCGTTCGGCGGCTTCAAGCAGAGCGGGCTGGGGCGTGAGCACTCGATGCAAGTGCTCGATCACTACACCGAGTTGAAGAACGTGTTCGTCGCGACCTGAGACCTGCGTCCAGGTACACCAGCGCCTACCGTGGTGCTCATGCGTGCGCTGCTCATCGCGAATGCCGGGGATGCCGACGGTGGGTTCATCGTCGAGCGTTTTCGTCATCACGGCTTCTCGTTCACCGAGTGCCACAGAGAGAACATCGGCGAATGGCCGGCGCTCGAGGGTCACGAACTGATCGTCACGCTCGGGAGTGAGTGGAGCGTCTACTGGCCGCACGTCGCTGAGTCCGTGGCTGCCGAGGCCGACCTCGTGCGCGCTGCGCACACCGCCGCCGTCCCGGTGTATGGCATCTGTTACGGCAACCAGATCATGGCGCACGCGCTCGGTGGCACCGTGGAGCCGGCGCGAGCCCCCGAGATCGGTTGGCACCACGTCGTCACCGATGTACCGGAGGTCGTGGCCGAGGGCCCATGGATGCAGTGGCATCACGATGTCGTCACGGTGCCGGCCGGATCACTCGAACTCGCGCGGAGCATCGTCGGTCCGCAGGCTTGGCAGCTGCACCGCAGCTTCAGCACGCAGTTCCATCCCGAGGCGACCGAGACGATGATTCGGCGCTGGGCGTACAGCGAAGGGGGCAGCGCCGAGCTGTTGAAGTTCGGGATCAAGCCGGACGATCTCGTCGAGGAGACCCGCGTCAACGTCGCCGACAGCCAGCCCGCAGCGCACCACCTCGTCGACTGGTACCTCGAACGAGTCGCCGGCTCGGACTGATTCAGCTCACAGCGGCTCGTCGAGCGACTCCATCGCGTCGAACTCGTCGCGCAACTGGTCCAAGCCCATCGCGCCCATGTCGAGCACGACCTGATGAAAGCGCTTGAGGTCGAAGCGCGCGCCGAGGCGTCCCTTCACCCGATCGCGGCCTTCGAGGAAGACTCGTTCACCGACCTTGTACGAGATCGCCTGGCCGGGCATGCCGAGGTAGCGATCGACCTCCGACGCGAGGTACTCCGGAGGGTGGCCGGTGTGTTCCAGGAGGAACGGCAGGCCGAGATCGGACGTCCACCGTTCACCCGGATGGAACCGCTCTCCCGATGGAATGCGCATCTCGCAATGCAGTCCGATGTCGAGGATCACGCGGGCAGCGCGCAGCGCCTGACCGGCGAGCCAACCGAGCTCGTAGACCGGATCGTCGAGGTAGCCGAGCTCGTGCATCAAGCGTTCTGCGTACAGCGCCCACCCCTCACCATGACCTGCGATGGATGCACCGAGGCGCTGGAACCGGGTCAACGACTCCGCCTGGAACATCATCTGGGCCAGTTGCAGATGGTGTCCCGGAGTGCTCTCGTGGTACTGCGTCGACAACGCGTCCCACAGCGGGAACCGCTCCTTGTCGGCAACCTGGTGCCAGATCTGTCCGGGCCGCACGAAGTCCTCGCTCGGCGGCGTGTAGTACGTCGCCTGCGGCCCACCGGCAGGCGCAGCCATCGCCTGACAACGCCGCAGCGGTTCGGCGATGTCGAAGTAGCGGCCGTGAAGATCGTCCATCGTGCGATCGATCACTTCCTGGCTCCACGCGAGGAAGTTGTCGGCACCCGTCACGACGTAATGCGGGTCGAGCTGCAGCTGCGCGATGCAATCGTTCCTCGATGCTCCAGGAGCGATCCGCCCGATGAGCTCCGACATCCTGCGCTCGATGCCGCGAAGATCGTGCCACGCCCAGTCGTACGCCTCGTCGAGGTCGAGATCGGTCCCGTTGTGGAATCGGGCGAACAGCCGATACCGCTCGGCGCCCACCGGATCATGCGTACTTCCGATGTCCGCATAGTCACCCGCCAACCATGTGCCGAACGCCGTGAACGCGGCCGCCGCTGACGCAGCTTCACGCGAGAGGTCGAGCACGTCGCACTCTGCCGTGAGCTCCGCGCAGAAACCGTCGGGGTCGCCCCACACGTCGCATTGGGCCGCGCAGGCCAACGCCTGCCGACGTGCGGCCACCTGTTCGTTCGCGGCCGCGTACAGAAAGCTGGCGCGGAGTTGGTCGAGGGCGTCGGGCACCGCGGCAAGTCGCGTGCGGATGTTGCTCCAGTCGTCCTCCGACTCGCGAGGCATGTAGTCGAAGACGTCGCGGACGTACGCGTGGTGGCTGTTGAGCACGCTGAGCCATCTGTGGTACTCACCTGAATCGATGAGGTCGAGCTCGGCCTGCACTCGTTCGCGCATGACCTCGACTGCCACGCGGTCAGCACGGTCCCGCGGAGCGATCGTCGCGAGCGCAGTCAGCGTCGAGCGTTGAAGGTCGCGGCGCGCCTCCCATCCCTGCGGCGAGTAGTCCGTCAATTGATGGTCGAACCCGGGAATGCCCCAGAAGCTCGCGAGTATCGGATCGAGCGCGGCGCACTCGAGGATGTAGCTGTCGGACAATTCGAAGATCGCACGGGTGGCGCGGTCGTCGGGCATGCAACCGCTTGCCCCTTGATCGGTCCCAGCTTCCACCGTCTGCACCCCTCGACGCGCGACGATTCTCGCAGGCCGGACACTTCACGGCAACGTGAACCTCGTGGTGCGCGGTTGCGCGATCGCTAAATGTGCACGTGCTAAACATCGCCCTAGCTCGAACTGCGGCGGGGGGTCGCACCGGGTCAGAACTGGGGGTTCTGTATGACAACGATGGATGAGGACCGCGAGCATCTTCACGAAATGGGCTACGCCCAGGAGTTGCATCGCGGGATGAGCACGTTCAGCAACTTCGCGATCAGCTTCTCGATCATCTCGATCCTTGCCGGCGGAATGACGAGCTTCTGGCTCGGCATGGTCACGAGTGGCCCGCGCGTCATCACGATCGGCTGGATCGTCGTCGGCTTCTTCGCGTTGCTCGTCGGCATGGCGATGGGCGAGATCTGTTCGGCCTATCCGACGGCCGGCGGGTTGTACTACTGGTCCGCGAAGCTCGCTCGGAAGAACGCGGCACGCTGGTCGTGGTTCACGGGTTACTTCAACCTGCTCGGCCAGATCGGTGTCATCGCCTCGGTGGACTACGCCTTGTCGATCTTCATCGGATACTTCATCCGCATGTTCGACGACAGCTTCCAGCTGACGTCGAAGACGGTGTTCGTCATCTTCTTGTTGGTGCTGATCGCCCACGGGCTGCTCAACACGTTCAGCGTGAAGTTGGTCAGGGTCTTCGGTGACATCAGCGTGTGGTGGCATGTGGTCGGCGTCGTCATCATCGCCGCCGTGCTGTTCATCGCGCCGACCAACAAGCGCGGCATCGGCGGGGCATTCGATTCAGCGCCGCCAGGAATGACCGGATGGACAGGCGGCGTGTTCATCACCGTGTACCTGTTCGCGTTGGGTCTGCTGCTGGCGCAATACACCATCACCGGTTTCGACGCCTCGGCGCACGTCAGTGAGGAAACGTTGGGTGCCCGAACTGAGGCGCCCAAGGCGATCGTCCGGTCGATCTACATCTCGGCCATCGCGGCGCTCGTGTTGAACCTCGCGATGATCGCGGCACTGCCGAAGAAGGAAGACGTCGATGGGTACACCGCGATCGCGTTCGGCGGCGGCGGCGACACGTTCCTCGTCAACGCTGCGCCTCGTCTCATCTCGAGTGCGGTCGGCACGGGCATGGCGAAGTTCCTCGTGTTCATCGCGATCGTCGGGCAGTTCTTCTGCGGCTTGGCGTCCGTCACTGCGAACAGCCGAATGATCTACGCGTTCAGCCGAGACGGAGCGCTGCCAGGTTCGAAGTACTGGCACAAGATCAATCCGAAGACGCGCACACCAACGAACTCGGTCTGGCTCGGCGTCGTGCTGTCCGCGATCACCGGATTGCTCTCGTTGTACCAGAAGGGTGGATACTCGACGGCGTTCTTCGCGCTGACGGGGATCTGCGTGATCGGTCTCTACATCGCGTACGCGATCCCGATCTACCTGCGCCTGACGAACCCCGATTTCCAGACCGGCCCGTGGAACCTGAAGGGCTACCACAAGCTCGTCGGCTGGGCATCGTTGATCTGGATCGCGTTCATCACGATCCTGTTCTTCGCTCCGGTGTTCTGGCCGTTCTGGCCGATCTGGGGAAGCGGCAACAACATCCTCGGGCCGGACGGCGTTCCGAACGGCACCTTCAAGCAGAACAACTTCAACTTCACCGGTCCGCTGATCATCCTCGCGGCAGTGTTCATCCTTGCCTACTGGTCGTTGAGTGGGAAGAAGTGGTTCAAGGGTCCGAAGGTGCAGGGCAGCCGCGAAGAGCTGCTGGCAATCGAGCGCGAGCTCGACGCACTGAGCTGATCGCCTCCGGGCGAGACTGACAGAAGTGGGGCTGCCTTGGGGGTGGCGGCCCCACTTCTCGTTTTCAGATCGGATGGGCGGCGTCGCTCAGCCAGCTCTCGAACTCCGGCTTGCCGGCGATTCGTTCGCAGTTGGCCAGCCGCTCGTCGGCATACGACACGAAGTCGGTGTCGAGGGTGCTGATCGCTTGTTGCACGACGGCCCACATGCCTTCGCGGAACTCGCTCATCATCTTCATCAGTTGGAGCCGGGCCCACGCCGCGGTACTGACACGCCCGAAGTAGAGCGTCAGCACTCGCTCGTCCGCGTCGTGGCCCAGGTCGCTGTTGACACTGAGGTTGGCGAGGTCGAAGAAGACGTCGTTCATGCCCGCGTACTCGAAGTCGAGGAGCCACACTCGATCGGCGTCGAACAGCACGTTTGCCGGCAGCAGGTCGTTGTGGCACGGCACGAGTGGAGTCGGCGCGCGAGCGAACGCCGATTCGATGCGGCGGCTCTGCTGATGCAGCCGCTCGTACGCCTTCGGCGGCATGACGCCGCGCGCCGACGCATCGCGCGCATGCCATTCGACGACGCGGTGGATCGGGAAGGCGCCGCCCAACGCGCCGCTGTGGTGGAACTGGTGGACGAGATCGACGACGTCCCCGACGCGCTCGGCGAACGGCGTCGGTTCGAGATGGTGACCGTCGACGAGTTCGGTGACGAGTGTGCCGACGCCCTCGAGCATGCCGAGCACGCGCGGCCCGATTCCGAGCTCGGAGGCGCGGCGTGCGGCTTCCGCTTCGTACGCGCGGTCGATGCCCAACAGCTCCGTTCGCTCGCCCGGAATGCGCACGACGTACTGGCCGCTGTCTGCCGTCACAACGAAGTTGCGATTGGTGATGCCGCCGCTCAACGGTCGAAGTTCGATGGTCTGGCCGGCGAAGAGCGTGCTCGCGCGCACGAGCCGTTCAACCTCTGCCCTCCCGTTCACGGACAACGGTGTAGCACGTCGTAACCTCCACGCGTGACGACGGAATGCGTGCTCGCGATCGACCTGGGCACTGGCGGCCCAAAGGTCGCGCTGGTCGCAGCGGACGGAACGACGGTCGCATGGCGCTCGGCGCCGCTCGCGACACACTTCGTCGACGGTGGCGGGGCGGAGCAGGATCCACACGAGATGTGGTCGGCGATCGTCGACGCAACGCGTGCGACCTTGCGCGCGGCGGGTTCGCGGCCGCCGATCATCGGCGTCGCCGTCACGAGCCAGTACATGAGCGTCGTTCCCGTGGCCGCCGATGGGATGCCGACTGGCCCCTCCATCTTGTGGATGGACACCCGCGGGGCCGCGCACAACCTCACGTTGCTGACCGACGAGTCGTTCATGCTGTTCGTCGAGCGCCACGGTTTGATCCCACTCCCGAGCGGCAACGACAACGTCGCTCACATCCACGTGCTGCGCGAGCACCATCGCGCGTCGTACGACTCCGCCGCCGCGTTCGTCGAGCCGATGGACTACATCAACGCGCGTCTCACCGGATGTCTCGGCGTCACGCAGTCCACCGCGTTCGGTCAACTCGTATGCGACAACCGCACATGGGGTGCCACTGACTACGACCCGATCCTGGTCGCCGCAACCGGGCTCGATCCGGACAAGCTCGCGCCGCTGCTGCCCATGAACGGGATTGTCGGCGAGGTCACGGCGCGCGCGGCTGATGAGCTCGGCATCGACGCCGGCACACCGGTCACGACAGGGACGATCGATTCGATCACGTCGGCGATCGGCAGCGGAGCGTTGACGGCGCGTGACGGTTCGATCATCGTCGGCACGACCTCGGTCCTCGTCACCCATGTCGACGACCACCGCGGCGACCTCGGCGCCGGCCTGCTCACGGTCCCGAGCCCGTTGATCGGCAAGTACTACGTCATGGCGGAGAACGGTGTCGGCGGACGCGCCTTGGAGTGGGCGATGCGGCTGTTCGGATACGGCGACGACTTCGCGGCGGCGAACGCAGATGCCGCGTCGATCGAGTCCGCCGCGGCAGGCGCCCAGTTCGCGCCGTGGCTGCTCGGGTCGATCGCTCCTCAGCCGAACGACGATGTGCGCGCCGCGTTCACCGGACTGTCTTTGCATCACGACCGGCGACACCTCGTGCGCGCCGTCATGGAAGGCGTCGCCGCGAATCTCGGATGGTTGCGTCCGGCCGTCGAGTCGTTCGTCGGCAACGAGTTCGCCTCGCTGCACTTCGGCGGAGGTGGCGCGGAGAGCGACCTGTGGGCGCAGATGATGGCCGACGCACTCGAACGCCCGATCCACCAACTCGAGCAACCTCGAGCCACCAATGCACGAGGTGCCGCGTTCCTCGCGCTCGCGACCCTCGGCAAGCTGTCGATCGACGACGTTCCTTCCCTGCTGCGCCGGCGCGCGACACGGGAGCCGAATCCGGCGAACCGGGACGTCGTGAATGGCATCGGGCAACGCTTGATACGTCTTCACCCAGCGCTCGCCAACTTCACCAAGTACTGAGCCTTTGTCCGTCGACACTTGAGTCAACTCGCGCTCGTCCGGCGCCGATGCAATCGATGGAACGGGCGGGGCCCTACAAGGCACCCGGTGAGCAAGGGACGGAACATGAGAGTTCGGGTTGTGCCACTCGCTGCTGCATTCGCGGCCGGGGGTCTCTTCGTGGTCGGGTTCGCGGCGGACCGCGTGTCTGCATCTGCAGATCGCGCGCCGGTCGTCACCAGTGGCGCGATCACCGTCGCATACGAAAACGTCTATTCGATCCACTTCACCGCGTCCGACCCGGAAGGCGAGCCACTGACGGTCGTGACGCCGCCCGTCAACGACGATTGGATCAGTTGCGACGACGGTCCGGCGACGGACTTCACGTGCGACTACTCGTCGAGTCGCTACTTCGATCCGACGCCGCTGCCCGCAGTTCCGTTCCAACGGACCATCGCGTACTCCGTCACCGACGGCACCTCGACGACGACAGGTGTCTGGAACATCACCGTGCTGCCCCCGCCGACCCTCGAGATCACCGGACGTCCGACGGTGACCGAGGGCGGTGTGGCAGTTCTGCACCTCGGCCTTTCGTCGAACACGTACGGCGCGTTGGTGTTCCCGGTCCACGCGACAGTCGTGGGCGATGTGGCCAACGTGATCTCCGACACCGACTTCATGGTCGAGGTCGCCGACGGCGAAACCACGGCCGAGTTGCGCATCCCGATCGACGACGACGCGGTCGACGAACCGACGGACTACTTCACCGTGTCCGTTGCTCGCGCCGATGCGATTCCGTACCGATTCGTCGATGACAGCAACCTCGTCACGGTGCTGGACGATGACGGCGCGATCTCGGGTGACACGACCCCGCCGGTGATCGCGCCCCATCGGAACGTGATCGTCGAGCGCGGTGGCAGCCGGCCCGCATGGGTTCCCTACATCCCCCCTGTGGCCACGGATGCCGTCGACGGGCCGGTCGCCGTGATGTGCAATCCGGCGCCGATGGCGATGATGCCGCTCGGCGTCAACACCGTCTCGTGCTCGGCGACCGATTCGTCCGGCAACATGGCGACGAGCACGTTCCAGGTCACCGTTCGCAGCCCGAAGAACAACGGTTCCGCGAAGGCGCTGGACGCGATCCGCGATTGCGTCACCGCGGGACAGTCGATGTGGGTGGAAGCCGACGGTTTCACCCCCGGAGCGTCCGCGAGCGTCCGCCTGCAGTCCTCAGGGCTCGAGGTGATGAACCTGGTGACTGCCCGCGTCGACAAGCGTGGCCGGGTACGTCAATTCGTCAAGGTCCCGTCGGCGCTTCCGGGTGACGCCGACATCGTTATCCTCGGACCAGCCGGAGACGACGACCTCGTGCGCATGCTCCCCGTGAAGATCGCCCACAACCGCCATCGGTACGGTGGGCGCGTGGTCGCTTTCGTGCGCGACCACGAGTGCGACCGGTAGGCGGTCGATCCTTCAGTCCTCGTCGTCCTCCGGTGGGGTGTCGTTGTCGATCTTGTCGATCACCTTGTGGGCGACTTCGGCCAGCGAACCCTTCACTCCGCCCTCCTGCGCGATCTCCTCGAGGCGGGCGTCGATGAGGCCGAGCCGAGCTCGCTCGTGGTCGATGACACCGATTTCACCGTCGCGGTCGAGGTCGTAGATGTCGAGCTCGAGGTCGTCGGGGGCCACTTCATCGTCGGGCGGGAGAGTGGGCTGTTCGCTGTCATCAGGCATGCGGCCATTTTATGAGGCGATTCACGTCGCGTAGTAGCGTCGGCCGCGATGTCGGACTTCTTGCGCGACTACCTCACGGTCGTCTGGTTCGGGGCGATCGCCCTGCTATTGGCCGGATTGTTGTTGGGCATCTCCGCACTCGTTCGCCCCGACAAGCCCTCGATCGAGAAGTTGACGGCCTACGAGAGCGGTGTTGATCCCGTCGGCGAAGGATGGTCCCAGAGCCAGGTCCGCTACTACATCTTCGCCCTGCTGTTCGTCGTGTTCGACGTGGAGGCTGTGTTCATCTTCCCGTGGGCCACTCAGCTCGAGCGGTATGCCGGATTCGGCCTTGCCGAGATGGGTATCTTCGTGGTCGTCCTGCTCCTTGGCCTCGTGTATGCGTGGCGCAAGGGCGTGCTGCGTTGGGTGTGACCGTATGGGATTCGTAGACAAAGGGCGGATGCCCAAACCGCTGACGTCGCTGTTCAACCTCGGACGGTCCTACAGCATGTGGGTGTACCAATGGGGCCTTGCCTGCTGCGCGATCGAGATGGGCGCCGCGTTCGGCTCGCCGCGGTACGACGTCATGCGCCTCGGTGTCATCCCGCTGCCGGCGAGTCCCCGCCAAGCCGACCTCGTCGTCGTGTCCGGCACCGTCACCGACAAGATGGCTCCGGCCGTGAAGCGGCTGTACGAGCAGATGCCGGAACCGAAGTACGTGATCTCGATGGGGTCGTGTGCCAACTGCGGCGGCCCGTACTGGGACAGCTACTCCGTCACGAAAGGCGTTGATCAGATCATCCCGGTCGACGTGTACGTGCCCGGCTGCCCACCGCGCCCCGAAGCGCTGCTCGAGGGCATCGTGCTCCTGCAACAGCGGATCAAGAACGAAGACATGGGCGCTCGTTGGCGCGGCGAGGGCACCAAGCCCATGATCAAGGACGTGTCGATGCACAAGCCGATCGTCGTCGGCGGTGGTCCGATTGAGTGACGCGGGGAATCAGCCCGAGACGCTCGCCTTGCCCGGCGATGGCCTGCGCGAGAGCGTCGTCCTGCGACTGCGCGATGTGCTCGGCGATGCTGTCGTGTTCAGCCTGGTGAAGCCGGGCGACGACATGTGGGTGCGCGTCGCAACCGACTCCTGGCGCGCCGCCGGCCTGGCGTTGCGCGACGTCATCGGGTGCGACTACTTCTGCTACATGTCGGCCATCGATTGGATGCCGAGCCCATATGGGCGCGGCGAGGACGACCCGACGCAACCGGCGCCCGAACGCGACGACACCATTCGCCGCGGATATGCCGGCGGCGACACTCGCATGCAGGTCATCGCCCGGCTGACGAACCTCAAGCAGCACTTCGGTGTCACCGTGCTTGCGGACGTGCCCGACGATCATCCGGTCGTGGAGAGTTGGGTGTCGTTGTTCGCCGGGGCCAATTGGCACGAGCGTGAGACCCACGAGATGTTCGGCATCGATTTCGCCGGGCACAACGACCTCCGCAACCTGTATCTACCGATGGAGTTCGAAGGTCATCCGCTGCGCAAGGACTTCCCGTTGCTCGCCCGGATCGTCAAGCCGTGGCCAGGGATCGTCGACGTCGAGCAACTGCCCGGAGGCGACGACGACGCAGATGGCGAGGAGGCTTCGTGACCGATCTCGCCGACCGCAACAAGCTTCGATACATCGCCGGGCAGGCCGCGGACGCGCGCCTCAACGTCGAGCTGGAGACCGAGGGGATGACCCTCAACCTCGGACCGCAGCACCCGGCGACGCACGGCACGCTGCGCATCATCGTCCGGCTCGATGGCGAGCAGGTCGTTTGGGCCGAGCCCAGCATCGGCTACATGCATCGCGGTTACGAGAAGCTCGTCGAGGTCAGGACGTTCCCTCAGATCACCGCGTTGGTGAACCGCATCGACTGGCTCGGCAGCTTCGCGAACGAGGTCCCGTTCATCCTCGCCGCCGAGAAGCTCATGCAGATCGAGGCGCCGCCGCGCGCGCAGTGGATCCGCACCATCCTGTTCGAGCTCAGCCGCATCGCGAACGTCAGCCTGTTCCTCGGTGATCTCGGTGTGCAACTCGGCGCGATCACCCCCGTCTTCTTCGCCTTCCGCGATCGCGAGTACGTGCTCAACCTGATCGAATCGGCGTCCGGCGGTCGGTTCCACCCGAACTACAACCGCATCGGTGGCCTCAAAGAAGACCTTCCGGCCGGCTGGATCACCGAGACGAAGCAGGTCATGAAGAAGTTGCGGACCTTCTGCGACGAGATGGACGACCTGCTGTTCGGCAACGAGATCCTGCAGAGCCGTCTGCGCGGCATCGGCGTGATCCCTGCCGACATCGCCAAGCAGTACGGCCTCAGTGGCGCCAACATCCGGGCCAGCGGAGTCGACTGGGA
>DASWRR010000682.1:0-5976 GCA_036403055.1 Ilumatobacteraceae bacterium
ACGCGGCGCGCCGGATCGTCAGCCTTCAGGCCTCGACGACGACGAAGCTTCTTCCACGTCACGATCAATGCAAACACGACGATGGGCCACAGCATCAGACCGGCGAAGACGCCGCTGCGCACAGCCCACACCTCGACGGTCGTCCAGCGACCGACGCTCGCCGGAGTCAGCGGTGCGTCGACCGGATCGTTCGGATCAGCGGTGTCGACCTGCGCGGGACGCTGCGGCTGCAGGGCCGGCGGTGTCTCTGGCCGGCCGACGGGGGTGTTCTTCGGCGTGCCTGAGACGGAATCCGGCGGCAGGACATCGACAGCGAACCAATCGGCACCGACTCGCACCTCCGCCCAGGCGATCGCATCGTCGGTCGTGATGGTTGTCTGGTCGAGCGGTGTGTCGAGCTCGTAGCCCGTCGCCACGCGCGAATCGACCCCGAGACTGCGGGCGAGCAGGACGAAACTGGTCACGAACTGCTCGGCGTTGCCGAGCTTGGTCGTGCCCAAGAACCGGTCGACCAGGTTCTGTTGCACACCACCTGGCGTGTCGGGATTCAGCTTGTAGGTGGTCTTCAAGGCGGTCGCGAGGTGTGCGACCTGCGCCGCCACCGTCCCGGTGCCGGCCATGCGGGTTGCCAGTGGCTTGTACGAGCTCTCGATGTCGGTCGCTTGCACCCTGGCAACCTGCGCCGTCGTCGCGGGATCGAAGTCGGCCAGCGGCTCGACCGTGAAGACGGTGGACGCCGGGCGCTGCGCACCGATGATCCTGACGACCCGGCGTTGCGGATCGCTCTCGACAGGGCTCGTGCTCCGAATCAAGCGTCCCGGGCTGACCCACAGCACAGTGTCGTCGCGATTGGCAGTGACCTTCACGGTGATCCGTGTGGCACCGGTTGGTGCGTCCACTCGATTGCCGATCGGCGTCAGCTTTCCGCTCGTCGACCACGACTCGCCGTTGTAGACGTCGAGCGCCGCAGTCCGCCAACGATGCAGGACGTCGAGCTGCGGTGAGTCGAGTGTGTACAGCACGACGGCCGGCTTCGTGCGGCTCTGCGCCGAGATCTCGGCGAGTGGGTCGAGCAATGACAGCTGTCGGTCTGCCGGCTCACCGGTCCGCGGGTTCGCTCGGTCGGCCGTTGCGACACTGACACCAACCGTCGTCACGAAGGCGGCGAGACCGATCGAGACAGCGACGACGGAGCCCGCTCGAATGCTCGCGACGCGATCGTCGAGCCCGATCCACAGCAGCAGAAACCCTGCGACGGCAGCGCAGGCGATCGCCTGCCACTGCGGCCCATCGGGTGCGCCCACTGCGATGAGCGCGACCATTCCGATGATCAGCGGGACAACCGGGAACGATCGCCAACGGATGCGCATCGCGAGATCCGTGGCGATCGCGGACACGACGAAGATCAACGCGGCGAGTGCTACGAAGATCGTCGCGAACCGCGGGCTCGGCCATGCGGTCGTCACGACTTGCCGAGGACCGTCGAGCAGGCCGCGTCCGAACGACGACGCGGTGCCATCGGAGGCGAACGCGACCGCGAGGCTGGATCCGACGAAGGCAACGAGGAACCCGACAATGCGGGGAACGACGTGGATGCGCGACAGCAACCAACCGACCAGTACAGCGATTGCCGCAGGAATGAACAAGACGGGCTCCAGGCGCGTGCCGACGACACGCGCGCCGCTGAGCGCGAGCCCCGACGCAAACACGAGCACCGCGAACGCACGAGCGACTCGACGGCCGTTCGTCAGCGGTGGCGCGTCGTTCAGTTCCATTGCGCCCAACGCTCGGCGAACTGCGCAGCATCGTTCGCGGAGATCGCCGGGCACGACAGGCCCGCTGTGTCGGCGCCGACCCCGATCCTCGCGACGCTGATCTGGTCACCGTGCGAGAAGAGCGTCGACGGTCCCTTCGGGCCAGTGATGATCAACACCGCCACACCGCCAAGGCCGCCGGTGAACAAGCTCGCAACGGACAACACATCGGTACCGCTGCCCTGCGCGAGCGGCGTCAGCAGATCGAGCATCTCGGATTGGTCGACAAGGGGATACGGCCTGCCGGCGCGCAACCGCGACGTCGTACGGACGACGACGTCGAGACCCGAACGCAAGGCGAACGCCGCGACACTTGCGCCGGCGTCGACGATCTCTTCGAAATCATCCTCGGTCGCAACCTCGGTCGAGGTGTCGATGACCACGGTGAACTCGTGACGGCGCAGATCGACGAACTCGCGGATCATCAGCGTCGCGGCGCGCGCCGAAGTGGGCCAATGAATGAGCCGCGTGTCGTCGCCGTACTGATACTCACGCAGCGATTGGAAGCCGGATTGAGGATCTCCAGACGGACGGCGCAGCACGGCATCGTTGGTGATGACTCGAACTGCCCCCGACGCGGTGATCAAGGGGTACACACGCGGGTGCACGACGACGGTCCCCATCTGCCCGAGCGGCCGGCTTGCCGTCGCCAGGCCGAGCTGATCGGTGCGCTCGAACGACAACGGACCGATCGGGAAGATCCCCCTCCGGCGCGTCGGGAACTGCGCCTCGACCTCGTGGCGCGTCATGCGCGGCAGCGTCGGCACGCCGAAGACCTGCTGGCGGCCCTGGAACTCGTCCATCAACCGTGTCGACCCCAGACGGTGCTGCGTCTGATTGAAGATCTGGTACCGCGCGTACACGGTCTGGCCGCGTGCGACGCGTGCCGTGACGAGCCGTCGTCGGGCAGTGTGACGCGTCGGCCGGTGTGCCATGTAGAGGGCGAGCGCAACCGCGACTGCGCCGGCAGCGGCAAGCGCGAGCAGCTCCTCGTAGCGCCACACGAGACCGAGGACCGCACACACGACCGTGCCGATCAACACCCCCAGCCCGGTGCGTGTCAG
Source organism: Ilumatobacteraceae bacterium (assembly GCA_036403055.1). GTDB lineage: Bacteria > Actinomycetota > Acidimicrobiia > Acidimicrobiales > Ilumatobacteraceae > JAENVT01. Next base: position 2,879 of record DASWRR010000682.1, read on the forward strand.
CACGTCGTCATCCCTCGCGGTGGCGAGGTACTGCGATGTCGTCGACGATCTCCGCCAGCACCTGCTCGCTGCGAACACCGCGCAGCTCCGCCTCCGAGCTCAGCGAGATGCGGTGGCCGAACACCGGCTCGATGAGCGTCTTGATGTCGTCGGGCGTCACGTAGCCGCGTTGCTCCGATGCGGCGTACGCCTTGGCAACGCGCATCAACGAGAGCGTGCCTCGTGTCGACACACCGAGGCGAAGGTCGGGATGCGCACGTGTCGCGTTCGCGAGACGAACGATGTAGTCGTTGATGCTGTGGACGACTTCGATCTGCTCGATCGCTGCGATCAACTGCTCGAGTTGCGTCGCGTTGGTGACGGCTGGGACACCGCGATCGCGGTTCTCGCGACGGTAGGACTCGAGGACGGTGACCTCGGTCGCCTGATCCGCATATCCGAGGGAGAGCTTCATCGCGAAGCGGTCGAGCTGAACGTCGGGAAGCGGGAAGGTGCCGTGGAAGTCGCGAGGGTTCTGCGTCGCGATCACGAAGAACGGTCGCGGAACGAGATGCGGCACACCGTCGGCAGTGACCTGTCGCTCCTCCATCACCTCGAGCAACGCCGATTGCGTCTTGGGGCTGGCACGGTTGATCTCGTCGCCGATCAGAACGTTGGTGAAGACCGGCCCTTGACGGAACGAGAACGACGACGTTCGTTGATCGAAGACCATGACGCCGGTGACGTCGCTCGGCAGAAGATCGGGGGTGAATTGCACGCGCTTCCACGATCCCGCGATGGACCCGGCGATCGCCTTCGCCATCGACGTCTTGCCGGTGCCCGGAACGTCGTCGATGAGGAGATGGCCTTCGGTGAGCAAGCAGCACAGCGCCAGACGAATCGACTCAGCCTTGCCACGCACGATACTTTCGACGTTGTCGATCAGCGCGTGGAATACGCTGGCTACCTGGTCCGCCATGCCTGCTGATCCTATCGCTCATCTATCGTGGCTTGGGGTACTGCACACATTGCGGATGCCAGAACTTGACGCTGTCTTGAATTTTGAGGTTATTCCGTGGACCTGTCGTACCGATAACAAGATGATGACGCCCGCGTCCGTCCCCGAGACCCGACCTGCCCGACGTTCGCGCACCTGGTCATGGACCTGATCATCTCGACGCCGCAAGGCGAGGCCGAGATCTCGGTCAACGCCGTCCACGAGTCGGTGTCGGTCCGCGACGTGTTGTCGCGCGTGCTCACCTCGGAACCTCCGCACCTCGTGTACATCGACGGTCGCCCTGTCTCGACCGGCACGCTGATGAGTGCAGCCGGCCTGGTAACGGGCTCCGTGATCGAGCTGTCTGCCCCGCTCGAGCGTTCCGGCGACGGCGATGTCACCTTGGTTCAAGCGGCCGGTGAAGGTGGCGGCAACCGCCAGCCTTTGCAGCCTGGGCGCTACGCACTCGGCACGGCGCGGCGGGCCAACGTCGCTCCATTGACCTTCAACCAAGTGCTCGTGCCGAGGTGCGAGTTGGTCGTCGAGCATTCCGGTGAGGTCACCGTCACCGCGAATCAGGGCGACCTCGACGGGCACGTCGCGGCGAACCCGGCGCGTTGGGAGCAGCAGCGGCTGCGAATCGGCCACCGCGTGTTCAGGCTCGACGGCCCGATCCACGATCGCGCCAGGTCGCTCGTTGCGACCTCCTCCGGGCAGCTGAACTTCGTCAGAGGTCCGCGCGACGAGGTCGCCGAAGATCCAGAACCGAACGGGCGGGCGCGCAACGGAGCGCGACGATTGCGCGGGCGCCGCAGCCATCGCGCCGACGCGCCAGAATCCGCGCCGACGGAGTTCGAGAGCCCCGACGCATTGCGGAGTGCGTACGAGGCAGAGCTCGAGAGCATCCGCCGAACACACCTCGACGTCGCCGAGGTCGTCCGCCGGGCAATGACGCTGTCGGAACGCCTCTGGGAACGTCGGCCGGCCGACGACGACGCGTTCACGTTCAGCGTCGGACTCGCCGATCGACGTTGGACGCCTGGTTCGGTGGGAGCGGACCGGCGCGACCTCGAACTGCTGCCGTCGGCACCAGTCCTCGTCGATCTCGTCAATCAACGCGGCGTCGGTTTCGCGGGAACGCCACCTCAGGTTCGTGCGGCAGCGAGGTCGCTCGTCCTGCAAGCGTGCGTCGCGCACAGTCCGGCGGATCTCGATGTCGTCGTGCTCTCGACACCATCGGGCGCGGGGCGTTGGGAGTGGATCAAGTGGCTGCCGCACGCACGCGGCTCGCACGGCGTGCAACTGCTGAAAGACGACGAGGCGATCATCGACTGGGTCAACGCGCAACGGACGTTGACCACCGTTGTCGCATCGATCCAATCGCTCGGCCGGGCGATCACTCCAAGCCGTCTGACCCTCGCGGTTGTCGACGATCCAGCGCTGTGGAGGGGGCGTGCCGCGATGCTGCGAGGGCTGTTCGCGGAGGCACAGCTTCCGGTTCGCTTCGTTGCACTGACCGACCGTGCCGACGATGTACCGGCAGTGTGCACGACAGTCGTGCGCATCGAGGCCAACGGGTCCGCCGAGGTCGACTATCCGATCAGCGGTCCGACCGTGACGGACGTGGTTCCGTTCGTGCTCGAACACGATGTCGCAGTCGCCGCCGCACGCAAGCTCAGTCCGCTCGAGGATCAGGCGCAGCAGTCGTCGAAGGCCGCGTTGGCGCCGATGGTGTCGTTGGCGTCGCTGATCGACCCCGATGGCATCGATGCCTCGCGCATCGCCGAACGGTGGCGCGCCGGCCGCAAAGGGCGCCGGCTTCGCCTCCCGATCGGCTGCGCCGAGACCGGGACCGTCGACATCGACCTCGCCGAGGACGGGCCGCACATGCTGGTCGTCGGCGCCGCTCGATCCGGGAAGTCCGAGCTGATGCGAGCCATCGTCGCCGCGCTGATCGCGACGAACGACCCGTCAGCGGTCAACATCATCTGCGTCGAGCCATCGGACGGTTCGTCGTTCGGCGCATTCGCCGGCGTCGATCATGTCGTCGGGATCGTCGACCGCTTCAACGAGCACGGCGGCGCGCGCCTCCTGCGCGCGCTGCAGTCGGAGGTGAGCCGAC
>DASWRR010000683.1:0-1831 GCA_036403055.1 Ilumatobacteraceae bacterium
ATGTCGACCCAGATGTCGACGTACGCGTTTTGCAGGTCTTTGACTCGCCGTTGGTCGGCCTTTCGGGCCTGGACGAGGTCGCGGAAGTGGACGGTGATCAGCGACCGGTTGTCGACGGCAAAGTCGACGTGCATCGCGATGATCGGATCGAGGGCCTCGTGGAGTGGCACGTTGCCGATGATGGTCTTGGCGTTCGCGAGCAACGATTCGCTGATCCGCACGAGCATCTCCGCGAGCAGGCTCTCCTTGCTGTCGAAGTGGTGGTACAACGCGGGACCGGAGACGCCGACAGCGTTTCCGATGTCGTCGACGGTGACCTTGGCGAAGCCACGTTCTGCGAACAGATCGGCGGCGACCGACAACAACTCATCTCGCCGCGACAACCGCGGACGGTTGGGACGCGTCGCCCAGGTCTCGATCATTCCGCGAACTCCGGCAACGGGCCGGCGCGACCGACTCGACTGGGAAGCTCTCGGCCGAGCACCTTGCCGAGCCTGCGGCTGACGTCGATCAGCGCGACAAGGTCGATGCCGGTGGGCACGCCGATGTCTTCGAGCAGCAGCACGAGGTCCTCCGTGGCGAGGTTGCCGCCAGCGCCTGGGGCGAACGGCGACCCGCCGATGCCGCCGATGCCCGTGTCGAACCGGCGCACGCCCAACTGATATGCAGCGTGGGCGTTGGTGAGCGCTGTCGCGCGGGTGTCGTGCAAGTGCAGACCGACGCCGGTGCCCGTCTTGGCGAGCACGGATTCGATCCGACGCGGCGTCGCCGTACCGGTCGTGTCGGCAAGCGTGAGTTGATCGGCTCCGAGATCGCGCAGTGAGGCACAGACTCCGACAACGTCGGCAACGGTCACCCGATCACCGAACGACGACCCGAACGAGCACGACACGACAGCGTCGATCGTCGCCGCAGGCGCTGCGCCACGGATCTCGGCGACCTGCGCCAACGACTGGTCGATCGTCATGTTGACGTTCTTCTCGCTGTACACCGGCGAGGCAGACACCGTGACGGTGATGCGCGACGCGCCGGCATCAACGGCCATCTCGGCGCCGCGGCGATTCGGTACCAGCACCCACCACCTGGTGCCGTCGTCGGGCAGTTGGGCGACGATCTCTGCGGCGCCGGCCATCGAGGGGACGGCACGAGCAGAAACGAATGCCGCAGCTTCGATGTCGCGAACACCCGCTGCCGCCAGATCTCGTGCAAGACGCAACCGAACATCGACATCGAGCGGGTTCTCGCCTTGCAGACCGTCGCGCGGACCACAGTCGCGAACAACCAAATCTGCGATTGGTTCGCTCATCGCGCCTCCGTACACATCACTGCCCCAGACTTTACCGCGACCTTAACCTGGACTAGATTTCTTAATCGTGACTAGGGTACCTCGCAGCGGAAGAAGCGCAAGCTAGTGGCGGTTCCTGTGCTGTCGAGTCGCATCGACAGGTCGGACGAGCGTTTCCGGGAGAACGCCGAAGCATTCGACGCGTTGGTCGTTGATCTGCGCGCCGAGCTCGCTGCCGTTCGGCTCGGTGGCCCTCCCGGCTCGAGGGAGCGGCATGTGGCTCGCGGCAAGATGCTGCCCCGCGACAGAGTCGACGCGCTGCTCGACCCAGGATCACCGTTTCTCGAGCTGTCGCCGATGGCGGCGCACGGCATGTACGGCGGCGAGGTTCCCGGCGCCGGCATCATCACCGGCATCGGCCGCGCGGCCGGACACCCCTGCATGATCGTTGCCAACGACGCGACGGTGAAGGGCGGCACCTACCATCCGATCACCGTCAAGAAGCACCGTCGTGCTCAGGAGATCGCTCTCGACAACCGGCTGCCG
>DASWRR010000684.1:0-12745 GCA_036403055.1 Ilumatobacteraceae bacterium
TCTGGATGGTGCGCTCGGGTAGGCGGGCGCCGAGCTGTTGCCCGACGACGATGGCCAATCCGTCGGCGGCGACCATGCCGACGGTGGAGCCGAGCCACGTCCCGACGAGCCCGTGCTCCGTCGCGAGGGTCACCGTGGCCAGCATCGTCTTGTCGCCGAGCTCGGCGAGGAAGAACGCGATCGCCACGGTGAAGAACACCGACTTCGGGGTCTGTGCGACTTTGGCGGCTTCGTCGTCGTCGAGCTTGTCGCCGCGGAGCGTCCACGCTGCGAACGCGAGGAACGCGACGCCCGCGACGATCGAGATCGCCTTCGTCGGAAGGGCGACGCCGACAGCAGCGCCGATCAACACGCTGAACAGGTGCACGAATGCCGTCGCCGCGGTGATTGCGATGAGAATCGTGACGGCGCGGTAGCGCGCCGCGAACGTCATCGCCATCAACTGGCTCTTGTCGCCGAGCTCGGCGACGAAGATGATGCCGAAGCTGACCAGAAACGCTTCCATGTACTCCTCCGGATTGTCGGCCGGACGAAAGCTGGAGGGCGTTCGACCGGACATCGAATTGATGCCTGGTCGAAGGTCTCGCTCACCCGCCGAGGCGGGCCCGAGGACCGGGGCTCATCACCCAGTGTGTCGATCGCTCGGCAGGGAACTACTCCCCTTCAACTTCGTCGAGTCTACCGGCGAGCACTCCGCAGACGCGGCGGTGTCGCCCGCGCACGTGAAGTCAGGTCACGAAATCTCCGACGCCTGCGGAGATTCCGTGACCTGTTACGACTTCCTCGGCCGGGCGTACCTCGTGGTGAAGTTCAGCCGATGCGCGTGATGCGCGTCGACCAGTTTGCGAGCGCCGTGCGCGTGCCACCGCATTGTCCCAGCGGAGCCGCTGCATATTGGGCGAAGGTGCACGACTGGCCGATCCATTCGTTGGCCACCCACAACCGACCCGACGCGTCGACGGCGGATGCACCGTAGTCACCCCAACGTGGGCGGTCACCGAAGATCCGATAGCCGGAGAACCCGTCTTCCGGGCCAGCACCGTTGACGATCACCTTGACGGATCCGACCGTGCCCGCCGCGGAGATGTCGATGTACGCCGGGCTCGGGTAGTGGTCGACGCCCGCGAGCGTGATGCCGATCGCCGCCGAACCGTCCGCTCGAACGCCGAGTGCGGGCATCAACAGGTTGTTGCCGGCGGAAGCGATCCGCCCCTGTCGTAGCACGGAGGTCGACAGGTTGCCGTTCGTGGCCGTCGTCGGCTGAGTGACGTACCACGCGACGCCGGTGCGCTGGGCGACCGCGAAGGTCGAGGACCCGACATCGACCGCCGTGCCATGGCTGCCGTACAGCTTCGATCCGGCATAGGTGACTTGCTGCATCCGCGCGTCGAGCGAATCGAGCGGGCGCTCTGTCTCCTTGAACTTGTCGGGAGTCCCGGACACCGCCTTCGCGCACGCGGTGACGTTCAAGCAATCGGCCAGCGGTGTCGGTCCGACCTTCTGCTCAGCCGGGATCGGGACGGCGTAGGTTCCGACCGTCGACGCGACGACTCGAAGCACGACCGCCGCTGGCGCCGTCGCAATCGCAGCGGTGTTCGTCAACGACCAGGTCAACAAATCGCTCGAACGCTCCGTGCCGTTCGCCCCTTGTGCCTCCACGGCAGCGTTCGTGCTGAGGAAGTATTCGGTGCCGTTGGCGCGGACGTCGTAGTCGCTCGTCCGTGGTGACTGCGCCGGCCAAACAGTGAACCCTGGGTGCCCTCCAGGTGCCGCGGTACTCGTGTCGAACTGGGCCACGGTCACAGCCGTCGCTCCACTGGCAAGAGCAACCTTCGACATCGCGTAGATCTGGGCGCCGACGAAACCGTCGGTGAACCAGGGGTACTCGTTGGTCGTGATGTAGTAACCGTTGGCATCGACGCCGATGTGCGGGTAGTCGCCGATGCACGGGCAACCGGGGTGGCTCGGTGTGCCTCCGCTGCCGTCGTCAGTGGCGTCGATGTGCGTGATCGTCCACGCGCCATTGACCGGATCGTTCGGCGTGCTGACCGCGGTGTCGAGTGTGTTGTGTCCCGAAGGAAGCGGATTGCCTCCCGTGTCCGCGTCATACGTGAGGATGGTGAGGAAGAAGCTTCCCGTCGACGGGTCGTACAGACACGTCGGATCCGTCGTCTGCTTCGGGCCCGCCTGGCCGGTGGTCCGATTGATCTCGACCGGGTAGTTGAAGAAGTGGTTCAGCGAGTCGATCTTCTCAAGATTGCCGTTGGTGTCGTAGACGGCCACCGCGTTGTTGACTGCCTCGACAACGTGGCCGCCACCGACGCACAGCGCCTGATCGGGCGGTTCCAGCGACCATTGGTTTCCGCCGGCAAGATCGAGGCGTTGCTGATGATGATCGATGCCGCTGAACGACGCCTGCGGCGATCCGCTGGTGATCGCGGTGTTGGCCGCGCTGATGCCCGACAGAGGAATCGGCGCACGCGTCGCCTTGGCGCGGCTCGACAGGCTGCGGTTTGCCACCGGTCCGTTGGACGAAGCCGCCTCTGGCCCGACTGCTGGTGCGACCTCGGCCGTGCCCGTGGGCGAGCGGAATCGAGTGGTCTCTCCGCCGCGAATCACTCGCGTGACGGGTGCCTGCGAACCGCCGGCTGCACCGGCCGGCGCCGCCGGCACCGCGATCACGGCGCCGAGCAGCAACGCCGCAGTGGCGACCACGGTAGATCTGACGCGTAACGACATCTTGTCCTCAATTGGGTCGTTGGCATCCTGTCACCACCGCCTGCCGCGCGCCATCGGCTCGTGAGGAACACCCGAACGGGTGACAGCGCGCTGCCGTTGGCGACGTCCGTCCTAGCGACGTCGTGTTCTAGTACGACTCGAATCTCACATCAGGATCGAGGAGATCGCCGTGATCGTCGAACCCGCCCAGCTCGCGCAGCGTCTCGGACGTGTTGCCGCCCTGAACAAGAGCGGCCACCGCGAGCTCCGCGGCGCGTCGGGCCTCGGGTGTTCCGACAGCCTCGTTCGTGACCGCGTACACGCGAGTGAGCAGTACCTGCTGACGCGGGAAGCGCTCCGGCTGGACTCCATCGAAGGCGATGATCGGAAGCGGCGCGAGCGAACGCGCCCGAGCGATCTCTTCGTGACCCGCAAGCCCGGCCAGCACGATGACATCAGCGTCGGCTGCCGACACCCGCGGCAGCCCACTCATGGCCAGCTGCGCATCGAGCTGGACTCCGTACTCGTGATCTCCCGCGATGACGACCGCGCGGTGGCCGGCGTCGCGCACCCTCGTTGCGATGCGCTGCGCGACGACGCTGTCACGCGCAACGAGTCGAAAGACGGTCCCGCTTCCACGAGCCGGATGGTCCTCACAGCCTGGTTCGTCGTCACGTGTGACGCCGGCCCATGTCGCGATCGGCGCAATCATCGCGAGCCCCGCCGGGGCCGTCACTTCGAGTGCCTCCGCGACGTCTCTCGAGCGACACGGACCGATCACGACCCGCGCCTGCGGGTCCGTCGCGGCGGCAGCCGCAGCCTGCACCGGATTCGCATCCCCGTGGGCGACGTGTCGCATCGCGGCGTCGATCAACACACGATCAACCGTGGCAGTCAGTAGTGGCGGCAGGATCGAATGAACCGTCAACGACTTCGATGACATGAGAACGCAAGGTACCAACATGCCCGTGTGCGAGGCGACGATCACGCATCTTCGGTGACAGCGGATGCAGTGCGTTCAACCGGGAGCGGCCCGGACTCCAGCGGCTTCCCTTCGTTCGCTGTCCGCCAGAACCGAAACGCTGCTCCGGAGGCAAGCACGAACGCAGTGCCCAACACGACGCCAGCAACCACGTCCGACACGTAGTGCACGCCCAAGACGACTCGCGATGCCGCGACGGCGCAGACGAGGGTCGCACCGGCGACGACGGTGCAGATCCTGACACGACGATCTCGAAAGCGCAGCCAGACGAGCATCACGATCGCGCCGTACACGACCGCGGAGTTCATCGCGTGTCCCGACGGAAAGCTCTTACCGAACTCTGTGGAGACGGCGTGGGCGAAGTGAGGTCGGCTGCGCCCGACGGTGACCTTCAGCACGCGGTTCAACACGGAGCCGGCGATTGCTGTCGCGACGAGGAAGATCGCGGGGCGCGGTTGGCGACGACGGAGCAGGAAGTAGACGGCGACCAGACCGACGAGCGCGAAGAGGACGCGCGTTGAACCCAATGCAGACGCGACCTTTGCTGCTGTCACCGCACCTGGGGTCCTGAGCGCGTACGAATTCGCGTGGTTCGCCACCCGTTGGTCGAACCTTGTTATCGGTCCCTTCGCGAGGACCTCTGCGAGAAGGAAGCCAAAGGGAGCCACGAGCAACACCAACGCGACCACGATCATCGTGAAGCGCAGTCCGAAGCGTGCTTCGGGATCGAGCCGCGGCCTCACGTCCATAGGTAGAAGCACGGTACGAATCTGCATGCGTGGACATGGCGAGCACATCGCCAGAAAACGGCAAGATCGCGTCGTCAGCCAACAACGAACGCGTCGCTGGGCAAGTTCGGGTGCCGATCCTCGCTCGCTGCAACCAGCACCAGTGAGAACGTGGTCGGTTGCCGGCTGGCGACCAGAAGCCTTCCTCCCTCGGCATCCGCGATGGATCGAGCCAGAGCGAGGCCGATGCCGGTGTTCGATCCGTGCCCTCTCGTGAACAGCTGCTCGTCGGTTCCGGCGTCGACAGTCGATCCCTCGTCGGCAACATCGACGGCGGCACCACCGGTGATCGGACGGGTGTTGACGCAGATCGATCCGGCTCCGTGATTCAGCGCGTTGTCGATGAGCACATCGAGGATCTGTTCGATCGACGTGGCAGACGCCTGAACGGTCACCGCGGCATTCGCGTTCAACGTGATCGACCGTCGCTGCGACGCGCAACGATCCGCCCAGCGCGCGACCGCGTCGGCAGCGACGTCGTCCAGCGAGCTGGATGCCGACGTTGGAGTCGAGTCACGGGCGAACGCCAAGAGATGGTCGACGGTCGACTCCAGCCGACTCAGGTCGGCCAAGGATTCGGTCGCGACGCCCGCGGCGTCGTCTGCAGACGTGACGCGTTCGAGGCGCAGTCTGAGACCGGACAGCGGCGTGCGAAGTTGATGCGACACGTCTGAGCTGAACCGGCGTTCGCGCGCAAGCGCCTCGCTGATCCGCCGTGAGCTGTCCGTGAGGGCGTCGCCCAGAAGATCGATCTCGGTGATGCCCGAGGTGGGGTGATCTCCGAGCACCGCTCCGCTGCCCAGCTTCGCCGCGGTGCGGGCCAGATCCGTCACGGGTCGACTTAGGTGACCGGCCACCCGTCGAGCGATCAACCACGCCGCCGCAATCGCGAGCGCGCCGGCGCCGAACATCACCAGGTAGGCGTGACGCGCCCGGCTGTGCACGTTCGAAAGCGCCTCGCTGACGCGGACCACGGCAACCACGTCCTCGTTGCTGTCCGTCAACGGGGCCGCAACCACGATGGCACCGTTCGTGCTCGACGAGGTCGAGCCTCGCCGGGCGGACTGCACCGGAGCATCACCTCGCGACGGACCGAAGCCATAGATCAGTCGGCCCGAGGTGTCGTAGATCCCGAAAGGTGCGGGCGCGTCCGACTCTCTCGCAAGGTTCGCGAGTTCTGACTCGTTGATGGGCAGTGTGATCTCGATGAGCAGGTGCGCCACGGCAGCATGCATCGCGACGACATCGGAGTCGACGATCGACTGCTGAGCGACGATGGCAAGTGGTATGCCGAGCAGCAACAGCACGAGCGCAGTGACCCCGACGATCGCGGTCGTGATGCGTCGCGTCATGGAGCGACGAGCCGGTAGCCGACTCCGCGAACTGTGACGATCTCGACGCTCGAGCCGAGCTTGCGCCGAAGAGCGAGCAGATGCATGTCGAGCGTCTTGCTCGAGCTCTCCCAATGAACGTCCCAGACGTCGGCCAGCAGCCGGACGCGAGGGACAACTCGTCCGGCGTTGCGTGCGAGATAGACCAGCAGCTGGAACTCGCGCGGTCTGAGATCCACGGGAACGGACGACACCGTCACGGTGTACGCGGCGGGATGGATGCTGAGCTCTCCGAAGTTCATCGGCGCGTCCGGGTCGACCGCGTCGGAGACGCGCAGCCGGGCGCGGACCCGCGCGAGGAGGACCGCCATCGAGAACGGCTTGGTGATGTAGTCGTCGGCGCCGGCATCGAGCCCGACGACGATGTCGATGTCGGCGTCGAGCGCAGTGACGATGATGATTGGAGTGTCGCGACTGAGCTGCCGCAGCGTTCGACACAACGTGAAGCCATTGAGGTCCGGCAGACCCGCGTCGAGAAGTACGAGGTCCGGCTTCGAGCTCAGCACGAACTGCGCGACGTCAGCTCCGCGTGTGTGCAGCGTCGCCTCGAACCCGTGTGACTGCAGCGCAGATTGCATTGCAGGTCCGATGCTGGCGTCATCCTCGACGATGAGGACGTGTTGTGGCGACGTCATGAGACGTCGGCCCGTCGCAACACGATGTCGATACGAGGACTCGGCCCGCTTCGAGCGACGACAAACCGTCCCGACATGGCCGCAACGAGGCGTCGCGCGAGCGGAAGCCCGAGGCCGTGACGATCATCGGCGGCATCCACCGTGAATCCGGGACCCTCGTCGCAGATGGAGATCGTGACAGTTTCGCTGGCGTTGTGCAGCTCGATCCGGACTTCGCCGGCGCCGTGGTTCATCGCGTTGTCGACCACGACATCGAGTGAGTGTCGAAGCAACGCAACGTTGCCGTACACGGGCGGGCAGTCGTGAGCGTCGGCGATGACAAGTGGGCGCCCGCGCGCTGCTAGTTGTCCGCGCCACGTCGTGTTGATCTCGTTCAGCGCGTCTGTCAACCGCATCTGCTCCGGAGCGGTGCCGGCTGTGCGAGCGATCGTCAATAGCTCGGTGATCGTGCGTTCGATCCGGTCGAGGTCGACGAGCGCCTCCTGCAGAACCTGTGTGGCGTCGGCGCGAGGAAACTCGAGCTCGGTCTCCATGGCGGCGCGAAGCCCAGCGATAGGAGTTCGAAGTTGGTGCGACGCGTCAGCGCTGAAGGATCGTTCTCGCGTGACGAGGTCGTCGAGGCGGCGCGCCGTGTTCGTCATCGCCTCCGCCGCTTGGTCGAGCTCGGGAACTCTGCTGCGCGGAACTTCTATGGTGAAGTCCCCTTCGCCGAGCCGGACTGCTGCGTCGCGGAGGCGTTGCACCGGTCGGGCGAGCCGTCCGGCGACGAGGTAGCCGATCAGTGCACCGACGACTATCACACCCGCGGCGAGCAACCCGAGTAGGGCGACGATTCGTCTCGTGCGACCGTCGCTTGCCGCGGTCGACTGCTCGGCGCGGATCGCGCCGACGACCTTCTCGTCGGCCGCCACCGGCACGGCCACAATTCGGAGCCCGGACCGCTCGGTGTCGGTCACCTCGTTGCGCAGTGCCCGGCTCGTTGTCTCGTCGGCCTTCGACGGGCCGTTGCCTGCGGCGAGCAATCCGCGGCTGTCGTACAGCGCGAGCACCGTTCCGTCGTCGGTCGAGGGAAGCTCGACCGGGTCGCCGCTGGTCTCGAAGTCGTCGGGGACATCGCGCGCGGCGAGGACGGCGCGGCGTTCGATCCGAAGCGTGGCCGACTCGTCGACGAATCGTTCGACGACGATCGCCAACGGCAGACCGAACAGAACGACTGCGAGCGTCGCGATGGAGATGATCGCAATGAGGACTCTGCGTCTCACGACAGCTCGTACCGGAAGCCGACGCCGCGCAAGGTGGCGATCCGACTGACCGCGTCGGGAGCATCGATCTTGCGTCGAAGTGCGGCGATGTGAAAGTCGAGGGTCTTGGTGGAGCCGAACCAGTTCTCGTCCCAGACATCTGCCATCAAGGTCTCTCGTGTGACGACGTTGCCGGCGTCCGCGACAAGTCGCGACAAGAGGTCGAACTCCTTGGCGCGCAGCTCGAGCTCATCACCGGCCAACCATGCGCGACGCGCGCCGGTGTCGATGACGAGGTCGCCGATGGATGCGCCAGTCGTCGAGCGCGGTTCGCTCCTGCGGAGCTGGGCGCGGATGCGCGCCATGAGCTCGGCAAGCTTGAACGGCTTCGTGATGTAATCGATCGCTCCGGCGTCGAGGCCGACGACGACGTCGAGTTCCTCATCCCGGGCGGTCAACATCACGATGTCGATCGTGCGGTCGACACGATGGATCTGGCGGCAGACGTCGAGCCCGTCGATGTCCGGCAGACCGAGGTCGAGCAGCACGAGGTCCGGGCGCAACTCTGTTGCGCAACTGACGCCGCCAACGCCGGTCTGTGTCCATCTGGCGTCGTACGCGTTTCCCTCGAGAGCCCGCAGCAAGCTCGAGCCGATCCGCTCGTCGTCCTCGACGATGAGTATTCGTTCGCCGGGCACGCTGCAACGGTACGACACACAGCGCATCGTTCGAACGAATCTCGCCGAGTTCTGGCCCTCCGCTCAGCTTCATGACGACCAAGGCTCGCCGATCGACCCGTACGGTCGATTGCGAGCCCACATTCGTCATCAGGAGGTCTCTTCATGCGAACCACATTGATCCTCGCATCCGGTGCCGTGTGGCTCGTCGCGGTCACAGGTTGCGGCGGTTCTGACTCCACTGCACCGACGCCGAGCGACGTCATCGCCACATCGACGACCACCGTCGAGACATCGCCGACCACAGCTGCCGCGCCGACCAGCACGGTCCAGACATCGACGACGGCGGCGTCGACAACAGCGAGTTCCGAAGCACCGGCGACCACGCCCGTTGCAGCCGTCGACCCGAACGCCCTGGAAGTCGTCGAACCCGGCGACATTCCCGACAATCAGGTCTTCGTCACGTTCCAGTCGCCAGATGGCGTGTACTCGGTCGACGTTCCCGAGGGATGGGCGAGGACCGAGAACAACGGAGTTGTCACGTTCACCGACAAGTACAACTCTGTCGAGATCACGTCCAAGGCCGCGGCATCCGCGCCGACTGTCGATTCCGTCAAGGCGACCGATCTCACCGACGTGTCGTCGGATCCGACCTACACCCTCGTCGACACGACGACGGTGACACGCAAAGGTGGCGACGCAGTGCTCGCAAAGTTCGAGATCGGCAGCGCGCCGAACTCCGTGACAGGCAAGAAGGCGCTGCTGTCGGTCGAGCGCTACGTCTTCTTCAAGAACGGCACGGAGCTGATCTTGACCCTGTCGGGTGCGAAGGGAGCTGACAACGTCGATCCGTGGAGGATCGTCAGTGATTCGGTGACGTGGTTGTGACACGGTCGGGCGCTGACGCGGCGACGAGCGACTCGACCGCCGTTCTCGACGCGGTCGAGTTGTACCGCTTCTATCACGCCGGCAACGACGAGACGCTCGCCCTGCGCGGCGCGTCACTGCGGCTGCATCGCAAGGAGATCGTCGTCGTCACCGGTCCGTCCGGATCTGGAAAGTCCACGCTGCTGGCATGTCTCGCCGGCCTCGACGAACCCGATGGTGGAACCGTGCGCGTCAACGGCGAGACGATGTCACGCACGACCGAGTCGAACCGGGCCGCGCTGCGAGCCCGCACGCTCGGGATGTTGTTCCAGAGCGGCAACCTCGTCGACCATCTCACGGTCGAGCAGAACGTCGTGATGGCGCAACGGCTCGCGGGCCGACCCGACAAGGCGCGCGCTGCGCGGCTTCTGACGAATGTCGGTCTCGGCGACCGGTTGGATGCCGCGCCGACGACGCTGTCCGGCGGCGAGGCCGCTCGAGCGGGACTCGCCGTCGCGCTGGCGAATGATCCGGCAGTCATTCTCGCCGACGAACCCACCGGCGAGGTCGACGAGGCGACATCGGCTCGGATCATGAATCTGCTGCGAGCACACGCCGATGCGGGTGCCGCTGTGCTGATCGTCACGCACAACCCGAACGTCGCGGTGTTGGCAGATCGGGAGATACGACTCGTCGACGGCCAGGTTGTGCAATGACCAGCGATGCGCTCGTTCGCGCGAAGGGTGTGGCGCGCACATTCGGAAACGGGTCGTCGGCCGTCGTCGCGATTCACGGAGTGTCGTGCGAGATCCGTGCCGGTGATCTCGTCGCCCTCACCGGTCCGTCGGGCTCGGGCAAGACGACCTTGCTGCATCTCCTTGCAGGTTTGGACGTACCCACGACCGGCGTCGTCGACTGGCCCTTGCTCGGTGGCATCGACGATCTTCGTCCAGGTCCGGTGGCTGTCGTCTTTCAAGCGCCAAGCCTGCTTCCGCCGCTCGACGTGGCCGAGAACGTCGCCCTGCCGCTGCTGCTGCAAGGCGCGAACCCGGCGACCGCACGTACTCGAGCAATGGAAGCGCTCGCCCGTTTGCGTCTCGATTCACTCGCTTCGAAGCTGCCGGAGGAGCTGTCCGGCGGGCAGGCTCAGCGAGTAGCGGTCGCACGGGTCCTTGCCGGCCGGCCCCGTCTCATCCTGGCTGACGAGCCGACAGGACAACTTGATCACGCGAGCGCCACGCTCGTGATCGACGCATTGATCAACGCAGCCGTCGAGCTCGGCGCCGGCCTCGTCTTGAACACCCACGACCGCGCGATCGCCGATCGATTCGAAACCTGCTGGTCGATGAGCAACGGTCGGCTGACGAACATGATCCGAGCAATGTCGTGAAACGGCGACACCTCCAATCGATCCACTTGCAGATCACCTGGGTTTGGGGATTGCTGCGCCGTCGAGCGGGGCGGTTCGTGATCACCTCCGTCGGAGTGGCCTTGGCAGTCGCGCTCCTTGCGTCTCTCGGTTCGTTTCTGTCGGCGTCGAAGGCGACCATGACACGCAGGGCGGCTGGCACGGTCGCCGTCGATTGGCAGGTAGAAGTCCAGCCCGGTGGAGATCCGGCTGTCGTCGCAACGCAGCTGGAGGCGACCAGCAAGGTCGTCGCCTCGGAGCAGGTTCGATTCGCGACAACGTCCGGCTTCGAGTCATCGAAGGATGGCACGACTCGGACGACAGGCGCAGGCCAAGTGCTCGGAATCGATGCGACCTACCGCCGCTCGTTCCCCGACCAGTTCCGAGACCTCGCCGGCGCCACGAGCGGCGTGCTGCTCTTCCAACAAACCGCCGCGAACCTCGCAGCGGTGCCGGGCGACACCATCAGCATCGGCCGCGCCGGACTGGCCCCGGTCAGCGTCACGATCGCCGGGATCGTCGACCTTCCACAAGCCGATTCCCTGTTCCAGAACGTCGGCGCGCCACCCGGTGCACAGCCGCAAGCACCGCCCGACAACGTGCTGATCGTCCCGATGCCGGTGTGGCATCAGGTGTTCGATCCGCTCATCGCCTCGCGTCCCGACCTCGTCCGGACCCAGCTTCATGCGCGCGTCGATCATCACCTGCCGGCCGATCCGGCAGCGGCCTTCAACGCGGTCAGCGGCCAAGCCCGACACCTGGAGGTGAAGCTCGCGGGAAGTGGGCTCGTCGGCGACAACCTTGGTGCAGCACTATCAGCAGCGCGCAGCGACGCTCTCTACGCGCAGGTGCTGTTCCTCTTTCTCGGTGTCCCGGGGGCAGTGCTCGCCGCGCTGCTCACCGCAGCCGTCGCCGGCTCCGGTCGTGAACGGCGTCGGAGGGAGCAAGCGCTCCTCCGCACGCGTGGGGCGACCTCCCGTCAGCTGGTCGGGCTCGGCATCACCGAAGCATTCGCTGTCGGGATCATCGGCTCTGTGGTCGGCCTCGGTCTCGCGTTGATCGTTGGACACCTTGCATTCGGCACGACGAGCTTCGGTGCAACGACCGCTGCTGCCGTCGGCTGGTCTGCAACCGCCGTGATTGCCGGGCTGTTGATCGCGGCCGCGAGCATCGCAATCCCGGCGCGGCGCGACGCGCGGCAGCTCACCGTCGTGACAGCCCGAACAAATGTCGGCCGCCCTCGAGATCCGCGCTGGATGCGTTGGTACCTCGACATCTGTCTGCTCGCGCTTTCAGCGCTCGTCTTCTGGCTGACCTCGCGCAACGGCTACCAACTCGTTCTCGCCGTGGAAGGCGTCCCGACGATCTCCGTCAGCTACTGGGCGTTCGCCGGGCCGGCATTGTTGTGGATCGGTGCGGGTCTGTTCAGCTATCGGCTGACCAACATCGTGGTTCAAGGCGCCCGTCGCGCGATGCGCACAGTGATCCGGCCGCTCGCCGGCGTCTTGTCGGACACGGTCGCCGCCAGCATGCAACGCCAGCGGCGTCTCATCGCCAATGGCGCCGCGCTGGTTGCATTGACGATCGGCTTCGCTGTCTCGACCGCCGTCTTCAACGCGACGTACCGTCAGCAGGCCGAGGTCGACGCGGTGCTGTCGAATGGCGCTGACGTCACGGTCACCACGTCACCGGGCGCCGTGGTTTCTCCGTCGTCGTCGATGGCGACAGCGATCGGCTCCACCCACGGAGTGGCACACGTCGAGCCGATCCAACATCGGTTCGCCTACGTCGGTGCAGATCTGCAAGATCTGTACGGCGTCAACACCGCCACCATCGTGCGCGCCGGCCGCCTGCAGAACGCGTACTTCCAGGGTGGCAGCGCCAGCGAGTTGATGGCGACGCTCGGCGCTCGACCGGACAGCTTGCTGGTGTCGGCGGAGACCGTGCACGACTTCCAACTGCTGCCCGGCGATCCCGTCACACTTCGGCTGCAGAACGGAGTGACCAAGCAGTACCTCGACGTGCCGTTTCACTACGT
>DASWRR010000685.1:0-5124 GCA_036403055.1 Ilumatobacteraceae bacterium
CGCCACAAAATCGGGCGTGCTCGATCTTGAGGCAGCGGTCCATCACCGCAACGCGACCACTGTTGACGACGATGTCGACGGCCTCATCGGAGTGCAGGCCGAGCTGGGCCCAGAACGTTCGTGTGCCGGGAATCGCGACGACCTCGGCTGCCACCGCGGGCAGATCCTCGGCGCGGCGGAACACGTCGACGAGGTCTGGAGCGGCAGGAAGGTCGGCCAGCGAGGGGTAGACAGGACGGCCCAGTATCTCGCCGCCCTTCGGGTTCACGAACCACACCTCGTCGAACGTGCAACTCGACGAAAGGAGATACGTGGCGACGAAGTAGCTGGCTCGGCTCGGATCCGCGGACATGCCGACGATCGCGACGGTCGACGTCGAGCGGATGATCTCGAGCCGCTCGCGCGCCGTGGGGTTGTGCCAGTTGTTCACGGCGCGTTCGAGCTCGCGGTGTCGGTGGCGATCTGCAGCGCGTGCTCGATGTCCCACACGATGTCGTCCGCATCCTCGAGCCCCACCGAGATCCGGATCAGGTCCGGCGGCACACCGCCGGCATCGAGGGCGTCATCGCTGAGTTGTCGATGCGTCGTGCTGGCGGGATGGATCACGAGCGTCCGCGTGTCCCCGATGTTCGCCAGGTGGCTGCACATCTCCAATGCCTCGATGAACCGGCGGCCGGCGGCGCGACCGCCGACGACGCCGAACGAGAAGACTGCTCCCGGTCCGAGTGGCAGGTACTTTGCGGCGCGCCCGTGATGCGGGTGATCCGCCATCCCGGCCCAGCGGACCCACGAGACCGCGGGATTGCGCGACAGCGCGTCGGCAACAGCGCGGCTGTTGCACAGGTGCGCGTCCATCCGTTGAGGAAGCGTTTCGACACCCTGCATCAACAGAAACGCGTTGAACGGCGACAGGGCCGGGCCGACGTCGCGCAGCTGTTCGGCACGCAGCCTCGTGCAGAACGCGAACTCGCCGAAGTTGCCCCACCACGACAGATGCCCGTACGACGGGACCGGTTCGGTCATCCGCGGGAAGTTGCCGTTGCCCCAATCGAAGCGGCCCGATTCGACGACGACACCGCCGAGCGACGTGCCGTGCCCCCCGAGGAACTTCGTCGCCGAATGCACGACGATGTCGGCGCCCCACTCCATGGGTCGGCAGAGGTACGGCGTCGCGACGGTCGAATCGACGACGAACGGGATGCCCGCAGCGTGAGCGACCGCGGCAATGCCTTCGAGGTCGGCAACGACACCGGACGGATTGGCCACCACCTCGGTGTAGATCAACTTCGTGTTCGGTTGCACGGCGGCCGCGAAATCTCGTGGCTCGTCGCCGGTGACGAACGTGGTCGTGACGCCGAACCGGGCGAGGGTTCCCTCCAAGAGCGTGCGCGTTCCGCCATACAGCTGCGCCGACGACACGACATGATCACCGGCCTCGCACAGCGCACTCATGACCAAGAACTCCGCGGACATCCCGCTGGCCGTCGCGACCGCACCGATGCCGCCCTCGAGACTGGCGATCCGTTCTTCGAACGCGGCAACCGTCGGGTTGCTGATCCTCGTGTAGACGTTGCCGTACTTCTGGAGCGCGAAGAGGTCAGCGGCGTCGGCGGTGTCCTCGAACACGAAGCTCGTCGTCTGGAAGATCGGCACGGCACGCGCGCCGGTGACCGGATCGGGATGCGCTCCGGCGTGAATCGCGCGCGTGCGAAAGCCCCATTCGTGCTCGCCCTGCGCGTCATGTGACATCTGCCGATTGTCGCGCATGGCCGCGACGTGGAGTGCTGTGGAATCATGAGACCGATTCAGTGGAGGCCGACATGACCGACATGACCGACATGACCGACGTGATTCCGACGACATCGCACTGGGGCGCGTTCGGCGTCCGCGTCGCCGGCGACGAGGTAGTGGAAGTCGTGCCCCATCCGGCAGACCCCGATCCATCACCGTTGCTGGCAGGCGTCGCCGGTGCGGCGCGGCACTCAACCCGCGTGCAACGGCCGGTGATCCGCCGCGGTTGGCTCGAGGACGGCCCAGGTCCCACCGAGATGCGTGGCCGCGACGAGTTCGTCGAAGTGAGTTGGGACGAGGCCACCCGTGCCGTCGCAGCAGAGCTCGACCGTGTTCGTTCGAGGCACGGCAACGAGAGCATCTTCGGCGGGTCGTACGGCTGGGCCAGTGCCGGCATCTTTCACGATTCGCAGATGCAGCTGCAACGAATGCTGAACCTGATCGGCGGTT
Source organism: Ilumatobacteraceae bacterium (assembly GCA_036403055.1). Taxonomy (GTDB): domain Bacteria; phylum Actinomycetota; class Acidimicrobiia; order Acidimicrobiales; family Ilumatobacteraceae; genus JAENVT01. The sequence continues at coordinate 2,242 of DASWRR010000685.1, forward strand.
ACACGCGTTCGATCAACTCGTACAGCACCGGCACCTCCGTCGTCCTGCTGCCACATGTCGTCGGCAACGCCGACGAGGTGATGCGCCAGCCGACCTCGTGGCCGACCATCGTCGAGCACACCGATCTGGTCGTGGCGTTCGGCGGCATCCCTGCGAAGAACGTGTTCGTCACGCCCGGTGGGATGACGCAGCATCGCACGCAGCAGTATCTCGACCGTGCCGCGGCGCGCGGCGTGGAGTTCGCCTTGGTGAGCCCGCTGCGCAACGATCTCCCGGCGCAGATTCCGGCGACGTGGTATCCGGTCGTTCCGGGGACCGACGTGGCCTTGATGATGGGCCTGGCGCACACGTTGCTCGTGGAAGACCTCGCGGATCGCGACTTCCTCACCCGCTACACGGTGGGCGCGGACGTGTTCGAGGCGTATGTGCTCGGCACGAGCGACGGAGTCGTGAAGGACGCCAACTGGGCGAGTGCCCGTTGCGAGATCCCGGCAGACGAGATCCGTCGCCTCGCCCGGCGGATGGCCGCCGGTCGCACGCTGGTCACCGTCACGTGGTCGCTGCAGCGCATCCCGAATGGCGAGCAGCCGGTGTGGGCAGGGCTCGCTCTCGCTGCGCTGCTCGGTCAGATCGGTCTGCCCGGAGGGGGGTTCGGCCACGGGTACGGATCGATGGGCGATGTCGGGTCGACCGGGCCGTCAGTCGGACTGCCGCACTTCTCGAAGGGCGGCAACAAGGTTCGCACGTTCATCCCCGTCGCCCGGATCTCCGACATGCTCCTCTGCCCAGGCGAAGAGTTCGAGTACGACGGGGCGACCTACAACTATCCCGACATCCGGCTGGTGTACTGGGCCGGCGGTAACCCGTTTCACCACCACCAAGATCTCGATCGCTTGCGCCGCGCGCTCGGCGCGGCAGACACCGTCGTCGTCAACGAACCGTTCTGGACGTCGATGGCCCGGCACGCCGACATCGTCTTGCCCACGACGATCCCGATCGAACGCGAAGACTTCGGCGCGGGTCGGCGAGACACTCATCTCATCGCGATGCACCGCGCCGTGTCCCCGCCCGGCGAGGCACTCGACGATCACGAGATCTTCAGCCGGATCGCGGATCACCTCGGCGTCGGCGCCGCGTTCACCGAGGGGCGCACAGCGCGTCAGTGGCTCGAGCGCCTCTACGAGAACTGGCGCGAGAAGATCGAAGATGTCGTTCCACCGTTTGCCGACTTCTGGGCGGCTGGTGGTATAGAACTGCCCTTCGCGTCCGAGCACCGCACGATGTTCGAAAAGTTCCGTCGCGACCCCGATCAGTTCGCGTTGAAGACGCCGAGTGGCCGCATCGAGCTTGCATCCGACGTGATCGCCGGGTTCGGTTACGACGACTGCCCAGGTCTGCCTGTTTGGATCGAACCCGATCACGCCGACGATCGTTCCTTCCCGCTGCACCTGATCGCCAATCAGCCGTCGACGCGGCTGCACGGCCAACTCGATGTCGGCGCGGCCAGCCTGGCGAGCAAGGTGCAGGGCCGTGAACCGATGCTGATCAATCCCGAGGACGCTCGAACGCGCGGGATCTCCGACGGCGATGTCGTGCGGGTGTTCAATCGACGCGGTGCGTGTCTCGCCGGGGCGGTGGTCTCGCCGGCGATTCGGCGCGGCGTCGTCCAACTCGCGACCGGCGCGTGGTACGACCCGCTGTTGCTCGACGACGGCACGGTGCTGTGCGTCCACGGCAACCCCAACGCCCTCACCGAGGACCGCCCGACATCCCGGCTGTCGCAAGGTTGCGCTGGGCAACAGGCCCGTGTCGATGTCGGGTTGCACGTCGGGCCGTTGCCGCCCGTGCGTGTCCACGAACCGCCGACGATCGTGTCGCGGACAGTCGCCGATACGGCGGCGACATGAGCGAGCCTGTCGTTCGCCTCGAACCGAATCATCGCCGGTTGCGTGCGGTGGTCGACGGCGTCGTCGTCGCCGACACGACTCGATCGCTGTACCTCTTCGAGCTCGGCCACCTCCCGGTGTACTACCTGCCGAAGGACGATGTCCGTTTCGACCTCATGCAGCACACCGACAAGTCGACCCACTGTCCGCGCAAAGGAGATGCGGAGTACTGGTCCATCGTGATCGGCGATCGACACATCGACAACGCGGTGTGGAGCTACCCGATTCCACTCGACGGCACTCCCGACATCTCCGGCTACGTCGCGTTCTACTGGAACAAGATCGACAACTGGTTCGAGGAGGACGAGGAGGTCTTCGTCCACGCACGCGACCCGTACAAGCGCGTCGACGCGTTGAGATCGTCTCGCCACGTCGAAGTTCGCATCGACGGCGAAGTCGTCGCCGACACGACGAGGCCGGTGGTGCTGTTCGAGACCGGTCTGCCGACGCGGTACTACATCCCGAAGCTCGATGTCCGCATGCAACTGCTCCATCCGACCAGTCGCACCACTGCCTGCCCCTACAAGGGCACGGCCAACTACTTCTCGGTGGTGCTCCCGGGCTCGCGCACGGTCGACAACATCGCCTGGGTGTACACGACACCGATCCCGCAGGTGCCGACGATCGAGAACCATCTGTGCTTCTTCAACGAGCACGTCGACATCGCCGTGGACGGTGAGTTGCAGGACCGGCCGACGACGAACTGGTCGTGACACCCGCGACCTGAGGCGTGTCGCGCTACTGCACCTCGGCGGCCGGGGCTGCGAACTGCGCGTTGTACAAGTCGTAGTACGCGCCCTTGCTCTCCAGCAGCTCCTCGTGCGTGCCCTGCTCGACGATGTCGCCGTGGTTCATGACGAGGATCAGGTCGGCGTCACGGATCGTCGAGAGCCGGTGGGCGATCACGAAGCTCGTCCGCTGCGAACGCAGCGCAGCC
>DASWRR010000686.1:0-1778 GCA_036403055.1 Ilumatobacteraceae bacterium
CGTGTCCGACGATCACGGTCGGTCCCGTTTGACCGGGCGTGACACTGCCGGAGTACCAGCCGGCGACGTGGAAGCTCTCCGGGACCTGGACGCTTCCATCGGGATTGCGACCCAGCCGGATGAGCGGGGTGCGGACTCCGATCGACGCGATGTCGAGTGCGGTCGGCGGCGATGCCGGGAGCCCCGTGACCGTCGGCGCGACCTTCCGTGCCGTGGTGGTCGGGGCGTTCGATGTCGGCTTCGCCGCTGTGGTCGTCGGGGATATGGGTCCGGTGATCGATCCGGACGCGGCGCGCGACGGTTGTGGTGCCGTGTGCTGACTGTGCTGTGCCACGCCGATGACGGCGACGCCACCGACGGCAAGGACGATGGCAGCCGCGGCCGTCGCGTGACGCAACGACCGCGGCTTCCAACGATGGATCATGACGTTCGTCGTCCGTCAGGTCGTTCGACTAGCTGACCTTGGCGGCCGCGAACCGACGCGTACCGAACACGACTGCGGCACCGGCGAGCAGCGAGCCGCCGAGGACGAACAGTCCGGTGTTCTCCGTTCCGGAGGTCCCGCCCGCACCGGTCGCGACGCCGCCGGTCGGTACCGCCGACATCTGCGACACCGCGAGGACTCCACACGCCGTGGGCGACGTCGCCGCGAGCGGCAACGACGGAACGAGGTCGCTCTTCTCGCCCTGCGCCTTCGTGCTGAGCGTGGCCGGGTCGAGGCCGTGCACCACGATCACGGCCTTGTTGGCCTGGATCGCGCTGGTGGTTGCCGCGTCAAGCGTGATGGTGCGGCTGTAGTCGATCGTCGCACAACTCGGGGCGATCGTGAGCACCGTGCCCGCGGCCGGAGTGGTCGGGCCCGAGGTCGAGAGCGTCGTGCCGATGGGGCCGTACGACGGACCACCCTCGGTCGTGTTGATCACGCCGTCGTTGTTCGTGTCCGCTGCGGTGGTCGGGCATTGGCCGGCACCGTTGATGTGGATGTGCTGCACGTGCGGGTACGGCGCGCCGCTGAACGTTGCCGCGAGCCCGGTGACGTGCTCGGTGATGGTCGCCTGGTTGCCGTCGAGCGTCAGCATGAGCGTGCCCGACGCACTCGAGTTGTTCAGCGACGAGAGCGTCGCCTGGTACGACTGCGTTGCGGCGACTGCGGGGGACGCGGCGAACAGCAATGCTGCGGCCGAGAGCGCGCCCGTAGCGAGCGTCGCATAGATGGGCTTACGGACTTTCATGGTGGTGTGCCTTTCGGGGTGTGGGGGGTATTGCAGAGAGATGTTCCGCGCGAATTCGCGCGAAGGGCTCAACTCGTGACGGTGAGCGAGCCGTGCATATCGCTGTGGATATTGCAGTGGAACTTGTAGGTGCCCGCGCTCGGCGCGACGAAGGTGGCCGCGCTCTTGGCGGTGATGCTGCCGGTGTCGAAGGAGGAGTCGTCGGCGGCGAGCGTGTGCGTCTCGCCGTCGGCGTTCTTCACCGTCACGGTCGCTCCCGCCTTCACGGTGATCGGATCACCGAACATGAAGTTCTGGATCGTGATCGTCGTGGTACCAGCGGTCTTCGGAGTGACGGTTGTCGGCGTCGTGACCATCGGAGCCGCGGTCGCCGACGTCGCGGTTGCCGAGGTTGCCGACGACGTCGAGCCCGACGAACCGCAACCGGCAGCGAACAATGCTGCGGCGGTCAGGACGACGCAGCGCGTCGCTCGCGAGGGGATCGACACGTGAGTTCTCCGATGCAGGTGGGGGGCGATCCACCGTTTCGGCGAATCACCCGTACTC
>DASWRR010000687.1:0-1681 GCA_036403055.1 Ilumatobacteraceae bacterium
CTCCACACGGTCAGGATTTGCAATGGCGTCTCGATTTTCCACTCGGCTGACGGTCAGCATAGCTGCCCTCGTCGCGTTCATCGGTGGGTTGGTCGTTGCTGGCGGCTTCAACCTCACCCCCTTCGGATATGCCCAGCAGGCGGGCGGTGGCGCGAAGCCGCCGCAGGCCGCAGTGCAGCAGGTCACCGAGGCGAGCAACGCGTTCGTCGCGATCGCCGAGCATGTGACGCCCGCTGTCGTTTCCATTCAGATGGAGCGGCAGGCGCGTCCCGTTAAGGTGCCCCGCGGACAGCAGGTTCCCCCGGGCATGGAGGACTTCTTCAAGCAGTTCGATCCTCGGCAGCAACAGCAGCAGCCGATGGAGGGAAGCGGGTCCGGCTTCCTCGTCACACAGGACGGCTACATCCTCACCAACAACCACGTCGTCGCCGATGCCGACAAGCTCACGGTGACGTTGCTCGATAAGCGCGTGTTCAAGGCCAAGGTGATCGGTCGCGATCCGACCACGGACGTCGCCGTGATCAAGATCGATGGCACCGGCTTCCCGACGATCAACCTCGGCAACGACGAGACGTCGCGAGTGGGTGAGTGGGTGCTCGCGGTGGGCAATCCGCTCGGCCTCGACTTCACCGTCACGGCTGGCATCATCAGCGCGAAGGGGCGCAGCGGTCAGCTCCGCAACCTCTACGCGAGCCAGTACGCGATCGTCGACTACATCCAGACGGACGCCGCGATCAACCCGGGTAACTCCGGTGGTCCGCTCGTCAACAGTCACGGTGACGTGATCGGCATCAACAGCGCGATCGCCAGCGGCACGGGCTACTACTCGGGCTACGGTTTCGCCATTCCGGTCTCGCTTGCGAGAACGGTAATGAACGATCTCATTCAGTACGGCCGCGTGCGTCGTGCAATCCTCGGCGTCTCGATCAGCGATCTGCGCCCGGAAGACGCGCAGGCTGCTGGACTCAAGGAGATCCGTGGCGCGCTCGTGGGCGGCGGCAACCCGAATCAGGCGAGCCCCGCCGAGCAGGCAGGGATCGAGGCGGGCGATGTCATCGTCGCGATCGACGGCACGCCGGTGGATCGCGTCGCGCAGCTCCAGCGTATCGTCCGGGTGCACAAGCCGGGTGAGACGGTGAGCGTGGACGTCATGCGCTATGGCCAGAAGCACACGTACAAGGTGAAGCTCGCCGAGGCGCCGAGTGAGTCGCAGGTGGCGAACGCGGACGATGAGGACAGCAGCTCGGACAGCCCGACGGCCAAGCCGGCGGCGTACGACAAGCTGGGCATCTCCGTCGAGCCGATGACCACCGACCGTGCGAGCCGTGCGGAGGTGTCGGACGCGCAGCGCGGGCTGGTGGTGATGAGCGTCGACGCGCTCGGACCGTCGTACCAGAAGCTGTTCGCGGAGTCGGACGTGATCGTGAAGGTGCTCAACCCGATGCCGCATCCGATTCGCACGGTGTCGGATCTGGACGCGTCGATCTCGAAACTGAAGAACGGCGACGTCGTGAGCCTGCTCGTATACAACACGCAGCAGAAGGCGTCGCGCGTGGTCAATCTGCGAATCGGCGGATAGGTCGCACGAGTGAAAGGAAAAACGCCCGGCGTGCGAAAGCGCGCCGGGCGTTTTTTGCGTCGCGGAGCTCGTTCCTAGTCCAGGCGCGTGTCGCCGAGCTCC
>DASWRR010000688.1:0-2307 GCA_036403055.1 Ilumatobacteraceae bacterium
CGATCAGCGACAAGCACATCGAGCTGATCGTCCGCCAGATGACCCGTCGCATCGGCGTGCAAGAGCCGGGCGACACGTCGTTCCTTCCGGGCGAGCGTGCCGACGCCAAGGTTTTCCGCGACACCAACCGTCGGATGGTCACGGTCATGACCGACGACGGCGAAGAGGATCCCTACGGCGCCCTGCTCGGTCGGCTCCGGGTGGACGACGGCACCACGGTGGTGGCCGGCGAGCCGCTCACCGAGGGGCCTTTCGATCCGAAGGAGATCATGGAGATCAAGGGCATCCGCGAGACCCAGACGTACCTCGTCGAAGAGGTCCAGAAGGTGTACCGCGACCAGGGCGTGTCGATCAGCGACAAGCACATCGAGCTGATCGTCCGTCAGATGACCCGTCGCATCGGCGTGCAGGAGCCGGGGGACACCTCGTTCCTTCCGGGTGAGCGTGCCGACGCCAAGGTCTTCCGCGACACCAACCGTCGGATGGTCGAGGACGGCAAGAAGCCTGCTGAGGGTCGGCCCGAGCTGATGGGCATCACGAAGGCATCGCTGGCGACCGAATCGTGGTTGTCGGCGGCGTCGTTCCAGGAGACCACGAGAGTGCTGACCGAAGCCGCCATCGACGGCAAGGGCGACAACCTCATCGGCCTCAAGGAGAACATCATCATCGGCAAGCTGATCCCAGCAGGATCCGGGATGATGCGGTACCGCGAGTTCGACGTCAAGGCGCCGGAGTATCAGCCGATGGCGTACTTCTCCAGCGACGTCGACGAGGATCCGGCTGCGTGGCTGAGCAACATCCACGGCACGTACTCGACGGATGCGGTTCCGGGCGACGCTGTCGAAGCCTGACCTGAAACTTCGAGGGGCAACACGTGCGCGTGTTGCCCCTTTCACCTGCTGCCCCTAACATTGCAGGGTCCTGCGCTGGATCACCCGGCGCGCAAGTTGACAATACGTTCGCAAAGGTAGACGCGTGCCCACCATTCAGCAGCTCGTCCGGCAAGGTCGCAGCACCAAGTTCTCCAAGACCAAGACGCCGGCCCTCAAGGGTTCGCCGCAGCGTCGCGGTGTCTGCACCCGGGTGTACACCAACACGCCGAAGAAGCCGAACTCGGCGATGCGCAAGGTTGCCCGTGTCCGCCTCACCAGTGGCGTCGAGGTCACGGCCTACATCCCTGGCGAAGGCCACAACCTGCAGGAGCACTCCATCGTGCTGGTGCGCGGCGGTCGCGTCCGCGACCTCCCGGGCGTGCGGTACAAGATCATCCGCGGCGCGCTCGACGCAGCCGGCGTGAAGAACCGCAAGCAGGCCCGCAGCCGCTATGGCGCAAAGCTCGCGAAGTAAAGGACTGCTGACTCATGCCTCGTAAAGGTCCTGCACAACGTCGTGAACTGACGCCCGATCCGATCTATCGCTCACTGCTCGTCGCCCAGATCGTCAACAAGGTCATGCTCCACGGCAAGCGCTCTGTTGCCGAGAAGATCGTGTACGACGCGCTGAAGATCGTCGAAGAGAAGTCGGGTGCTGAGCCGATCGCCACGCTCAAGCGGGCGATCGACAACATCAAGCCGCCGCTCGAAGTCAAGAGCCGCCGCGTCGGTGGCGCGACCTATCAGGTGCCGATGGAAGTCCGCCCGCGTCGGGCCTCGACGCTCGCCATCCGCTGGCTCGTCGACTTCAGTCGGGCACGCCGCGAGAAGACCATGGCGGAGTGCCTCGCCGGCGAGCTACTCGACGCCGGCAACGGCCTCGGTGCGTCGATCAAGCGCCGCGACGACATGCAGAAGATGGCAGAGAGCAACAAGGCGTTCGCTCACTACCGCTGGTGAGCTGAGGGGCCTGCATGCCCTGATTTCGTCGCCTCGTTGTCGCCCTTCGGGGGTGCGCTCGCCGTTGAACGGTGAGAATGAACGTCGTGGCGACCGCCAGTGGGTTCGACGAGGCGTTCGAATCGCTGTACCCCCTGGCCCGCGCCCTCGCCCGTCGGCTGCTGCCCACGCTCGCCGACGCAGAGGATGCTGCGGCCGAGGCGTTGGCGCGGGCGCTGGTCCGATGGGATCGAGTCGGTTCCCTTCCCCATCGCACCGCCTGGGTGCTGCGGGTGACGACGAACGTCGCCCTCGACATGCTCCGCCACGATCGTGTCCGTGGGGCCCACGGAGGGATGCGGCGTGATGTCGATCAGCTGACTGATGGCGTCGACGACAGAGTCGTCGTGGTGTCGGTGATCAGGACGCTGCCTCGCCGGCAACAAGAGGTACTGGTCTTGCGCCACGTGGCCGGCCTCAGCGAGGAGGAGACGGC
>DASWRR010000689.1:0-2290 GCA_036403055.1 Ilumatobacteraceae bacterium
TCGTCGTGCATCCGCAATCGATCGTGCACTCCATGGTCGAGTTCACCGACGGCTCGACGATTGCGCAGCTCAGCATGCCCGACATGCGACTCCCGATCGGCTACGCGCTGGCCTACCCGAACCGGATCGCCACCGCGTTCGGACGGATCGACTGGGTCGAGCTGCGCCGGCTCGACTTCGAGCGGCCAGACACGTCGACCTTCCGCTGCCTGCCGCTCGCGTACGAGGCCGGGCGGATCGGCTCGACCGCGCCGGCATGGCTGAGCGCATCGAACGAGGTCGCCGTCGAAGCGTTCCTCGCGGGCCGGATCCGGTGGTCACGAATCGCCGAGGTGTGTGACGCATCGCTCCAGCGCTTCGAGCGATCTGCCGATAGAACGGTGGACGACATCATTGCTGCCGACGCGCGTGCACGTCAGGTGGCCACGGAGGTTCTTGCAGCGTGAGTGATACCTACTCGAAGTTTCGCAACGAGGTGTTGGCGGGTGGCGCCGACAATCCTGATCTCGAGCCAACTGCCGGCGGCCGTACAGCGGTGCTCGGCGTCACGGTGATCGTCGGTCTTCTCGTGCTGCTCTTCGTGAAGAGCTCGTGGGCGTTCATCTTCGTGATCGGTCTGCTGATCTCGATCTTCCTGCACGAGCTCGGTCACTTCGTCACAGCACGTTGGACCGGGATGAAGGCGACGCAGTTCTTCTTGTTCATGGGCCCGAAGCTGTGGAGCTTCCGCCGAGGCGAGACGGAATACGGCGTCCGCGCCTACCCGGTCGGCGCGTTCGTACGCATCATCGGAATGAACAACCTCGACGAGGTCGACCCGGCGGACGAAGGCCGCGCCTATCGCAGCAAGAGCTACCCGAGGCGGTTGCTGGTCATCACTGCGGGCTCGATCATGCACATCCTCATCGCCGTTGCGCTGCTGTTCGCGGTGTATGCCGTGAACGGCCGGCGAGTGGAAACCGATCGAGTGGGAATCGGCAGCGTCTCGGCCGGTTACCCCGCCGCCCGAGCAGGCGTCCAGCCCGGCGATGTCGTCCTCTCGATCGACGGCGTTCGGCCGAAGACGCCGGAGGCCTTCGTCGACGCGATTCGGAGTCATCGTCCCGGCGAGTCCGTGACGCTCGTGCTCGACCGCGACGGCCAGACGCTGACGAAGACGGTCGGTCTCGGCACAAATCCGGCGACGGGGGAAGCGTTCGGCAAAGCGTTTCTCGGCGTGGCGTCCGGCACCGAGGTCGCCTGGAACAACGAGTCGGTTCTCAGTGCAGCGAAGGACAGCGTGTTCGATCTCGTTCCTGGCATGTGGGCGAGCGTCGGTGGTGTCGTCAAGGTGCTCAATCCGGTCAACATCGTCGGTCACCTCGTCGGAAGCAACACCGATCCGACCACCCAGCCGACGACCGTCATCGGCATCAGTCGCCTCAGCAACACGATCGGCAACGAAGCCGGCCTCGGCGGGGTGCTGTTGACGTTGGCGGCGGTCAACGTGTTCGTCGGATTGCTGAACCTGTTCCCGGTGCTCCCGTTCGACGGTGGTCACGCCGCGATCGCGACGTACGAGCGGTTGCGCAGCCGTCGCGGCCGCCCGCCGTATCGCGCCGACATCACCAAGATGATCCCGGTCGCGATGACGATGATCGCGGTGTTGGCAACGCTGTTCATCACCGCTTTCTACCTGGACTTCGCCAAGCCGCCGGGCTGAGCTGGCACACTTCCGAGATGCCGTTCGAACGCAGGACAACACGTCAGATCTTCGTGGGCAAGGTCCCGGTCGGCGGTGGCGCGCCGATCTCCGTCCAGTCCATGACGATCACCAAGACGGCAGACGTCGAGGGCACGCTTCAGCAGATCTACGCACTGGCGGCTGCTGGTTGCGACATCGTTCGGTGCACCTGCAACGAGCAGGAGGCCGCGGAGGGTCTCGCCCAGATCGTGCCGCGTTCGCCGATCCCGATCATCGCCGACATCCACCATCAGTACCGGATGGCATTGGCAGCGATGGAGGCCGGGGTGCAGGGTCTTCGCCTCAACCCTGGCAACATCCGCAAGCCCGAGCACATCAAAGCGGTCGCCGCGGAAGCGCGTGACCGCAAGATCTCCATTCGCATCGGCGTCAACGGCGGATCGCTCGATCCGTCGTTGTACGAGAAGTACGGCGGCATCACGCCCGAGGCGATGGTCGAGAGCGCTCAACGCGAGATGGAGTACTTCCGCGAAGTCGACTTCGATCAGATCAAGATCAGCGTCAAGGCTTCGAGCGTTCCGTTGATGATCGAGGCATACCGTCAGC
>DASWRR010000690.1:0-9696 GCA_036403055.1 Ilumatobacteraceae bacterium
CCAATGCTGACGCACAGCGGGACGACGCCCAACAGCCAGCTCTGCCGTGTCAGGATCGCCAGTCCGAGTGCGACACCCGCCAGGATCGCGCTCGACAACGTGCCGCGACGCGCCCACACGATGGCGGCTGTCCCCGGCAGCAGCGCGAAGTGTGCATAGTTCGCCGCGCCTGCGTCCGCCGGGAACAGTGCCAATGCACCGGTGATCATCAAGATCCCTCCGCACCACGCGTGCAGTGGTCCCCAACGGCGCAGGCAGTCCATCGCAACCAGCACCGCGGCAACCGCCAGCAGCACCGTCACGAGGACTCGCATCAGGCGAACATCCGTCGAATCGGTCAGCGAGAACGATGCGGCGTAGAGCAACGGGGGGAGTGGTGGCTTTCGATCGTAGATGTCGGTGTACAGCGTCCCGCCGGCGCGGACCACCATCGCCTGCACTCCGATTGCCGCCTCGTCCGGATCGAAGATACGGCTCACGAACGTCGGCGCGCGCAGGACGAACGTGAGGATCGTGAGTCCGGCGCACAAGGTGAATCGGCTCGTGCGCCAACCGCTCATCATGATCTGGGCAGGCTAGTTCTACGCTTCCTGCGTGGACGCTCCTACCGAAGTACGCGGCGTGCTGTTCGACTTCGGCAACACGTTGTTCGCACACGCGCCGCTGGCGCTGACGATCCAAGCGGCCGCCGGCAAGCTCGGCTTGCAGATCGACGAGGACGACCTCGTCACGATCGCGTATCGGATCGACGCCGCGTCGATGACACCAGACGAGCTCGCGTTCGGACGCGATCTCGACACGACGGTGTGGAACAAGCGGTGGCAGGTGCTGTACGGGATGGCCGACGAATGGGGCAAGGGGCTCGGCGAGGCGATCAACGCGAGCATGCACGCTCCGAGCGAATGGATCCCGTACCCGCGAGCAGCGTCGACACTTCACGCACTGCACGAGCGAGGGATCGCCATCGGCATCGTCTCCAACACCGGGTGGGATGTCCGCGCGGTGTTCGCCGAGCACGACATGGCAGATGCGGTCACCTCGTTCACGTTGTCGTACGAGGCCGGATGCGTCAAGCCGGACCAACGGATCTTCGACGCCGCGTGTCGGTCGTTGGCGCTGTCGACCGACAAGGTCGTGATGGTCGGCGACGACCCGCGAGCGGATAGTGGCGCGGTTCGAGTCGGGATACGTACCTTGCTCGTCCCCGCACTCCCGCCCCGCATCGACAACGGCATCGGCGAGGTGTTGAAGCTGGTGGTGCCTGATCATTGACGACCGTTCCACCGGGATCCGCGGAAGCGGCGCGCGGCGCGGTATGCTGCTGTCCCGTTGTCAGTTCGCCTGAGACGGAGGTCTTTGCCCAATGCCGAAGCACATTTTCGTGACCGGAGGCGTTGCGAGCTCCCTCGGCAAAGGTCTCACCGCGTCGTCGCTCGGCCGTCTGTTGAAGCTGCGTGGCCTGCGGGTGACGATGCAGAAGCTCGACCCGTACATCAACGTCGATCCCGGCACGATGAACCCGTTCGAGCACGGCGAGGTCTTCGTCACCGACGACGGTGGCGAAACCGACCTCGACCTCGGCCACTACGAGCGCTTCATCGACGAGCCGCTGACGCGCAACTCGAATGCGACGACGGGGTCGATCTATCAGGCGGTGCTCGCGGCCGAGCGCCGTGGCGACTACCTCGGCAAGACCGTGCAGGTGATCCCGCACATCACCGACGAGATCAAGCGACGGATCCATCGGCTGGCCAACGACGACGTCGACGTCGTGATCACCGAGGTCGGCGGCACGGTCGGCGACATCGAGATCCTGCCCTTCCTCGAGGCGATCCGCCAGTTCCGCAAGGAAGCCGGCCGCGACAACGTGTGCTATCTCCACGTGACGCTCGTGCCCTTCATTGGGCCGTCCGGCGAGCAGAAGACGAAGCCGACGCAGCACTCCGTGACGGAGTTGCGCAGCCGTGGTATCCAACCCGACGTCATCGTGTGCCGCAGCGAGGAGCCGTTGAGCGCGAACCTGAAGCGCAAGATCTCGAACCTGTGCGACGTCGACGAGCGCGCTGTCGTCAACGCCGCCGATGCCGGCAACATCTACGAACTGCCGCTGATCCTCCACGACGAAGGCCTCGACGACGTCGTGTGCGAAGTGCTGCGGCTGGATGCTCCGGTCGATCTCGGTCCATGGAAGACGGTCGTGTCGATGATCGAAGAGTCGCGCAAGCCGGTGAAGATCGGCCTGATCGGCAAGTACATCAGCCTTCCCGACGCGTACCTGTCCGTGGTGGAGAGCCTGAAGCACGCCGGTTTCCATCACGGCGCGAAGGTCGAGATCGATTGGATCCAGGCCGAGGACGTCGAGGGTCTGTTGGCGGCCGGCCGGTTGGCAGATCTCGACGGGATGTTGATACCGGGCGGCTTCGGCGAGCGCGGCTTCGAAGGCAAGATCGCCGCAGCCGGCTACGCGAGGGAGAACGACATCCCGTGTCTCGGGATCTGCCTCGGTCTGCAGGCCATGACGATCGATTTCGCCCGCAACGTGATGAACCTCTCCGGCGCGAACTCGACGGAGATGGATCCCGACACACCGCATCCCGTGATCGCACTCATGCACGATCAGCGTGACGTCGTCGACAAGGGCGGCACGCAGCGCCTCGGCGCGTACTACGCGATCCTCGAACCGAACACGCGGGTGTACCGGGCGTATGGCGAGCCCGTTGTCAGCGAGCGCCACCGTCATCGATGGGAGCTGAACGCGCAGCTGAAGCCGAAGCTCGAAGCTGCCGGCCTGCGATGCAGTGGCCTGTCGCCCGACCGCCGACTCGTCGAGTTCATCGAGCTCGTCGATCACCCGTTCTGGGTCGGCACGCAAGCGCACCCCGAGTTCAAGAGCCGCCCGGATCGCCCGCATCCGCTGTTCCGCGAACTCGTCGACGCAGCGCTGGCACGCCGCGAATCGCGAGCGCCGCACCTGTTCGTGGTCGACGACGCCAGCTCGTCCGTCGCGTGACGGCGGACGACACGGGCGACGCATCGCCACCGTTCCGCCACGTCGGCGACCGGCTGGTGCACAAGGGGTACATCTGGAACGTTGCGGTTGCGACGTTCGAAGCGCCCGACGGCGAGGTGTTCGAGCGCGACGTGATCCGATCACCCGGTGCCGTCGGCGTCGTGCCCTTGCTGTTCGACGATGGCGTTCCGACGGTCGTGTTCGTGCGGCAGTATCGCGGCCCGTTGGATCGCTACGTCCTGGAAGTTCCCGCGGGCATGCGCGACGTTCCGGACGAGGAACTCGAGATCACCGCACAACGCGAGCTCATCGAGGAAGCCGGGTTGTCGGCAGGGCGGCTCGAGTACCTGACCCACTTCTTCTCGTCAGCCGGCATGACGGACTCGGTGCTGCACGTCTACCTCGCGACGGACCTCACACCGGTCGCTCGCGATCTGCACGGACCCGAGGAGGCGCACATGGAGGTCCTGCGGTTGCCGCTCGCGAAAGCCGTCGAGATGGTGGCGCGCGGCGAGATCAACGACGCCAAGACGGTGATCGGCCTGCTGCTCGTCGAACGGCGGCTGCGCGAGGGCACCCTTCCAACGTCGTGATGACGGGGACGTGATGGTGCCGGTCGCAGCAGCGATGCTGCCACTCGATGTGGAGGAGTTCCTGTCGTGGATGGCCACGGAACGAGGACGTTCGGCCAACACGTTGGCCGCGTACCGGCGCGACATCAATGGCTACTGCGCATGGTTGGCGCGGCATGGCGCAACGTTGCAGAGCGTCGATCGGCCGATGCTCGACGTCTTCGTCAGCGAACGTAGGGCGTCCGGCGCGGCTGCGTCGTCGGTCGCTCGGCAGGTCGCAGCACTGCGCATGCTGCACCGGTTCCTCGCCGAAGAAGGAGTGCGGCGCGACGACCCGACTGCCGACATCGAAGGCATTCGCGTGCCGGCGGGCATTCCGCACCCGCTGTCGGAAGAGGAGGTCACGGCGTTGCTCGCTGCGCCTGCGGCCAACGAGCCTGCCGGCCTCCGCGACCGTGCCTTGCTCGAGCTGCTCTACGCGACGGGAGCGCGCATCTCCGAGGCGTGCGGGTTGTCGCTCGGCGACTTCGATCACGAGGAACAACTCGTCCGGCTGTTCGGCAAAGGTTCGAAGGAACGGGTGGTGCCGTACGGGAGGCACGCAGCAGCGGCGCTTGCCGAGTGGCTCGGCCCCTCCGGGCGCCCGCATCTGGAGCCGGTGAGATGGGCGAGGCGCAACGACGCCGAGGCGGTCTTCTTGAACCTTCGCGGCGCGCGCCTGTCGCGGCAGGCCGCATGGGCGATCGTGAAGAAGTACGGCGATCGGATCGGCATCGGCGAGAAGTTGTCGCCACACGTGCTGCGCCACTCGTGCGCCACGCATCTCCTCGACCACGGAGCGGACCTGCGCATCGTGCAGGAGCTGCTCGGACATGCGTCCATCTCGACGACGCAGATCTACACGCGGGTGAGCCAGGAACGGCTCTTCGACGTCTACCGGTCGGCGCATCCGCGCGCACTCGGTCGATGACACGCGCCGGTCACCTCGCGCGCAGGTTCGTCAGCTCGCTGTCGCGGCGACAGCCGTCGGGCGTCGAAGTCGCCTGGGCCGAATCACAGCTGCTTCCGCCCGAGGCCGAGCTGTGGCGGCGGTTGTCCGTCGCCGACCGGCGCCACTCGATCATCGTCGCCCATCGCTTCGCAGAGTTTTCCTCCGCGCCGCCTTCACGCGATGAGATCGCCGGAGCACTGCTGCACGACATCGGCAAGGTCGACACGCGTCTCGGCACGTACCAGCGCGTCGTCGCAACGGTCGTTGGGCCGCGTACGGATCGGTTCCGGCGCTATCACGACCACGAGCGGATCGGTGCAGACATGCTGCGCGCCGCAGGCTCTTCGGACGTCACCGTGCAGTTGGTGCTCGGCGATGGACCAGGCGCGTCAGCGCTTCGTCAGGCGGACGACGTCTGATGCGCCGGCGCGATCAGCGCGGCAGGAAACCGATTGCGTTGTACGCCCTGTCGAGCGTCGCGCCGGCAACCGCGCCGGCCTTGTCGGATCCCTTTCGCAGCAGCGAGGCGAGCTCACCGCGGTCGGTCATCAGCTCGTTGTAACGGCTCTGGATCGGTCGCAGCATCTCGATCACCGCGTCGCCGGCGTCGGTCTTCAACGGGCCGTACTGCGTGTACTTCTCCGCGAGTTGCTGTGGTGTCGAGTTGGTCGCGACGGCGAGGATGTCGAGCAGGTTCGACACGCCGGGCTTCGTCGCGCGATCGAAATGGACCTCGTTGTCGCTGTCGGTGACCGCCCGCTTGAACTTGCGGGCGATCTCAGCCGGCTCGTCCATCATCATGATGCAGCCGGCGTCGGTGTCGCCCGACTTGCTCATCTTCGATGTCGGATCCTGGAGGTCCATCACGCGTGCACCCGCTTTGGGCGTCACGGCTTCGGGGATGACGAACGTCGTCCCGAAGCGATGGTTGAACCGCATCGCGATGTCGCGGGTGATCTCGATGTGCTGACGCTGATCCTCGCCGACGGGCACGTGCTCGGCGTCGTAGAGCAAGATGTCGGCCGCCTGCAAGGCGGGATACGTGAACAAGCCGGCCGAGATGAAATCACCCTCGCGCTTCGCGGACTTGTCCTTGAACTGCGTCATCCGGCTGAGCTCGCCGAACGACGCGGTGCACTCCATCACCCAGCACAACTGGCTGTGCTGGACGACGTGACTCTGCACGAAGATCGTGGCGACGTCGGGATCGAGGCCGATGGCGAACAGGATCGCGGCCAGT
The DNA here is from genome assembly GCA_036403055.1 of Ilumatobacteraceae bacterium. Lineage (GTDB taxonomy): Bacteria > Actinomycetota > Acidimicrobiia > Acidimicrobiales > Ilumatobacteraceae > JAENVT01. The sequence continues at coordinate 5,814 of DASWRR010000690.1, forward strand.
CGCACAGTCGTGTCGCCGATGACACCGGGGACCTCCGTGACGGTGAGCGCGTGGAGGTCGACGATCCCGTGGAATGCGTCGGCGTCGTGCTGGCCGGCGACCCACGTGCGCAGCGCACCGAGGTAGTTGCCGAGATGGACTTCACCGGTTGGCTGGATGCACGAGAGCACGCGGGTCACGGCGCGCCAGGTTAGTGGCGAGCTAGCCTGAACCCGTATGGCATTTGCGGTGGCGACCCCCGTCTTCGAGGGGCCATTCGACCTGCTGTTGCACCTGATCCTTCGAGAACAGGTTGACATCTACGAGGTGTCACTCAGCCGGATCGTGGATGCGTACCTGGAGGAGATCGAGCGACTGCAGGTCGTCGATCTCGACATCGCGACCGAGTTCCTGCTCATTGCCGCAACCCTCGTCGAACTGAAAGCACGGCGGCTCCTGCCGGGGCGCGACGACGTCGATCTCGACGACGAGCTGGCGTTGTGGGAAGAGCGAGACCTGCTGCTGGCCCGCCTCCTCGAGTGCAAGACGTTCAAGGACGTCGCCGGTGTGTTCGCCAGGTTGGCCGATGATGCAGACCGCAGCTTCCCCCGGACAGCGGGTCCTGACGAGCGCTTCGACGAGCTGATGCCCGACCTGCTCGACGGGGTCACCGGCAAGCGCTTGCAGGCGGCCTACGTGCGTGCCGTCACGCCAAAACCCGTGCAGCGCGTCGACCTCTTCCACGTCGCCCCGGTGCGCGCCAGCGTGGCCGACGCGGTCGCCGAACTGATCGACGAACTGCCTCGCGTCGGGCGCATCTCGTTCCGCCGGCTCACGACCGGATTGGTCGAACGCCTCGAGGTCATCGTCCGCTTCCTCGCCTTGCTGGAACTGTTCAAGCAGGGCGTGATCGAGCTCGATCAAGACGTGCAGTTCGGCGACATCGAAGTGATGTGGACCGGCGGACTCGAGCCGGTCGCAGCCGGTTCGATCCCAATCGACGACTACGAGGGTTGAGACTACGATGAACGATTTCGACAGCGAGACGGTGCGAGCGATCGAGGCGATCGTCATGGTCGCCGCCGAGCCGGTCGCACCCGACCTGCTGGCGCAGTTGCTGGAGCAGCCGACGGCCGTCATCGAGCGGTTGTGCATCGAGCTCGGCGCGGCGTACGACGAAGCCGGTCACGGCTTCCAACTCGTCAAGGTCGCGGGCGGCTATCGATACCAGTCGCATGCCGACCTGGCCCCCTACGTCGAACGCTTCCTGCTCGACGGCCAGAGGGCGCGCATGAGCGCGGCCGCGCTCGAGACCCTGGCGATCGTCGCGTACAAGCAGCCGCTCTCACGTGGCCAGATCGCCTCGATCCGCGGTGTCGACCCTGACGGAGTGCTGCGCACGTTGCAGGCACGTGGCTACGTGACGGAGGTGTCGCGCGACTCGGGACCCGGACAGGCGATCCTGTACGGGACGACGCCGTCGTTCCTCGAGAAGTTGGGCCTCAACTCACTCGCGGACCTTCCACCGATCGCAGAGTTCGTGCCGGGAGCCGATGTCGTCGAGGCGCTGGAACACGGGTTGCGCCTCGACACTCCGTCAACCGATGCCCCAGCCTGAGCCGCCCCTCTGGGAGCAGTGGGCAGCCAAGAACGCGGCTTTGCCTCAGGGCGAGCGATTGCAGAAGGTGCTGGCGGTGCGCGGATGGGGGAGCAGGCGCGTCTGCGAGGACCTCATCAGCTCGGGTCGGGTCACGGTCAACGGCGAGGTCGCCGTGCTCGGCCGCCGGGTCGACACCGATCACGACGTCGTCGAGGTCGACGGTGTGCCGATCGGCGTCAAACCGGGCCTCGTGTACTACCTGCTGAACAAACCGGCCGGTGTCGTGACGACAGCCAGCGACACGCACGGGCGGCCGACGGTCGTCGAGCTCGTTCCGGACGAGCCGCGCGTGTATCCCGTCGGGCGCCTCGACATCGACACAGAAGGCTTGCTGCTGCTGACGAACGATGGCGACCTCGCGCAGCGACTGACGCATCCCAGCCACGGCGTCGAGAAGGAGTATCTCGCGGAGGTCGTCGGCGGGATGGTGCCGCAGGGCAAGCTTCGTCAACTGCGCGAAGGCATCGAACTGGATGACGGGATGACGGCGCCGGCGAAGGTCTCGCAACCAAGTCCCGGTGTCCTGCGGCTGACGATCCACGAAGGCCGGAACCGGCAGGTTCGCCGGATGTGCGAGGCGATCGGCCATCCGTTGAGCCGTCTCGTCCGTGTTCGCATCGGAACGGTGCGTGACCCGGGACTTGCTCCCGGACAGTGGCGTGAGCTCACGATCGGTGAAGTGAAGGAACTGATCGAGAGCGTCGGCGCAGCGACTGCACAGCTACGCTGACCGCCCGTGAACAGCACTCGCAGGGCCAACGTGGCGGGCCTCGGTCTCATCGGTGGGTCGATCGCGCTCGCCCTGCGCGGCCGCGGCTGGCATGTCACCGGTGACGACCTCGATCCGGCGCGGATCGAACGTGCGCTCACGATGCGAGCGATCGATGCAAGTGGTTTCGACAGCGCAGCCGACATCACGTTCGTCGCCACGCCGGTGCTCGCGGTTGTCGATCAGGTCAAGCGCGCGCTCGCCGAATCGAGTGGCCTCGTCACCGATGTCGGCAGCGTGAAGAGCGGCATCACCGCTGCGATCGACGACCCCCGCTTCGTCGGCGGTCACCCGATGGCGGGGAGCGAGCTCGAAGGTTTCGACGGCGCCGACGCATCGATGTTCGAAGGCGCGGTGTGGGTGCTGACGCCGACAGCGACGACCGCTGACAGCACGTTCAGCACCGTCGCCGCAGCAGTTGCCGAGCTCGGCGCGGACGTCGTCGCGTTGCCAGCCGATCGCCACGACCAGGTCGTCGCCGTCATCTCTCATGTTCCGCATCTCGCCGCTGCGACGCTGATGGGCTTGGCCAGCGACCGCGCCGAGGAGCACGCCGCGTTGCTCCGTCTCGCGGCCGGCGGATTTCGCGACATGACCCGCATCGCGTCCGGTCACCCGGCGATATGGCTCGACATCTGCGCAGAGAATCGCCCCGCGATCCTGTCGGCGCTCGACGGGTTGATCGACGGGCTGACGTCGATGCGCGATGTGGTCGACCGCGACGATCGCGTCGCGCTGTTCGATCGCTTGCAACACGCTCGCGAGGCGCGGACGAACCTTCCGAACCGGGTGAATCAGCCGAGCGAGCTCGCGGAGGTGCGGATCCCGATCCCGGACCGTCCGGGTGCAGCGGCGGAGGTGTTCACACTCGCCGCCGAGCTCGGCGTCAACATCGCGAGCTTCGAGGTCGTCCACAGCGTCGAAGGCAATCGTGGCGTCGCCGTCGTGCTCGTCGATGTGGCGACCGCGGAGTTGTATCGCGGCGGACTGCTGGCGCGCGGCTATCGCCCGGCAGTGCAGCGGCTGGCGTAGTGGCCCGGCGCATCGCGAGTCGCCTCGTGCGACCACTGACACGACCGCTCGACGCCGTCGTGATGGTGCCGGGCTCGAAGAGCATCGCCAACCGTGCGCTCGTCTGCGCAGCCCTGGCGCAAGGCCGCTCGACGTTCCACAACCTCCCCGATGGCGACGACACCGAGGCGATGCTGACGTGTCTTGCCGTGCTCGGCGTCGGGGTCGACCGCGATCGCGACGGCTCGACTGCGACGATCGACGGTTGCGACGGAGCCCTCCCTCCGGGGCCGCTCGATCTCCCGACACGCCTCGCCGGCACCACCTCGCGGTTCATCACTGCAGTGGCGGCACTCGGCCCGGGACCGTACGTCATCGACGGCGAGCCACCACTGCGTGCCCGACCGATGCAGCCGCTCCACGATGCACTCGTGGCACTCGGCGCGACGGTTCAGCCACGCCAG
>DASWRR010000691.1:0-4977 GCA_036403055.1 Ilumatobacteraceae bacterium
GACAGGATTGAGTGAGGCACGTCGGATGAAGGACTGCTCGAGAAGCCCGTAGGCGAAGGCCGCTCCGCCGACGATGACGAGACCGAGGAAGACCTTGTCGCGACTGCCGAACTCGGTGAACTTCCACTCGTGGGCGATCCAGTCCTTGAAGAACTTGGCGCCCTTCTGGTTGGTGATCTGGTCGACCTGCACCTTGCCGACAAGACGTTTGGAGATCACCAACATCACACCTCGAAGGGTGAAGAACGAGGCGAGGGTGACGATGAAGCTCGGCAGGCCGGTCTTGTTGACCATGAACCCGTTGAACCAACCGACCGCCGCTGCGGCGAGGAACGCCGAGCCGATGGCCCACCCGATGTTGATGCCCGTCCCCATGAAGAACCGCGACACCAGGCCGATCTGGATGGCGGTCGCGCCGGTCATGACGCCGGACGACAAGTCGAACTCGCCGCCGATCATCAGCAGCGCCACCGCGGTCGCCATGATGCCGGTGGGGGCCGCGACATCGAGCCAGTTGAGCGTCGTGTCGCCCTCACCGAAGGTGCGACCGTTCCCCCAGAAGAACGACCACACGATCACGGCACCGATCAGGGCCCCGATCTCCGGGGAGACCAGCCAGCGCCGCATCGGGCCGCGGTGCGAGATTCGTTCATCGAGCGGCACTGGTGGCGGTTCGGAAACCGGCTCCTCGGTGACTTTTACGTCGATCGCTGTCATGGGTCCCCCTGACCTCAAGCGTTGCGGTTCACACAGATTATTAGAAAACGCCAAGCAAATGTAGAGACGCCGACCGAAGTCGACGATTTGTCACTCCGGTCGGCGTTTTTGTGAAGCGGGCGCCTTGCGGCGCCCGCTTCACGTCATTGATGTGTCTCTAGCTCAGCGGGTACCCGCATCGACGAGCTTGGAGACGGCTTCTGCGTTGTCCTTGGTCACGAAGCCAGGACCGGTGTTGATCGGCAAGCCGCCACCAAGGGTGTTCTTGTTGGTGACGTTGAGGTACAAGGCGACGACTGAGATGTAGCCCTGCAGGTACTGCTGCTGATCGATGGTGAAGAGCACATCGCCGGCGGCGATGTCCTTCAGCAGGTCAGGCGAAAGGTCGACGCCACCAACGGTGACCTTGCGACCAAGCTCCTTCACGGCTGCCGCAGCATCGTGAGCGATCACCGGGCCGACGCCGAACACGGCATCGATCGTCGGATCGGCATCGATGGCTGCCTTCATGTCGGCCTGCTGCTTGCCAGAGGCATCACCAGACGTCGTGATCGGCGTCAGGAACTTGCCCTTGAAGGTGCTCTTGGCACCGTCGCAGCGTGCGTCGAGGCCGGTGTTCGTCTGCTCCTGCTTTGCGCAGAGCAGGACCTTGGCGCCGGCTTCGTTGAACTTGTCGCCAGCACCTGCACCAGCGGTGAACTCGTCCTGGCCGATGTGGGTGAACGCACCGAACTCCTTGTACAGGTTCGAACCGGAGTTCGTGGTGACCAGCGGGATGCCTGCGGCAACCGCAGACTTCACTGCGTCACGAACTGCGTCCGGGTCGGCGAGTGACACTGCAAGACCGTCGACGCCATCGGCGACAGCCTGGTTGATCATCGCGGCCTGATCGGTACCGGTGTTGTTCGAGCCCTGGTACTTGACCGTGATGCCCAGTGCCTTACCGGCATCCTCGGCACCCTTCTGGAACACCGACCAGAACACGCCACCATCACCGTGGGTGATGACCGCGATGGTGATGTCCTGACCAGCAGTCACGTTGACGGTGTCGGCTGACGCTGTGTCGGCGGGTGCTGCGGTGCCGGCTGCCGTGGTACCGCTGGATGCAGCCGTTGTGGCGGATGCCCCAGTTGTACCAGCAGGCGCGGCCGTGCTGGTTGACTTGTTATCGCTGCCGCAAGCGGTCGCCAACACGGCGAACGTTGCAAGCGATGCGAAGACGTAACGGGTCTTCTTCATGTGTTCTTCTTTCCCCCTCTAGGAGTGATTGTTTGCACCGGCACGAGCCGGCCTTCCACTGCCTGAACTAGCCAGCCAGCGACTTCAGGTACTCGATGCTCTTGCGAACCCCGTGCACCGGGCCCTCACCAAACGGCGGCTCGCCGTCGGTCAAGGCAACATCTTGTTCCAACACGTACCACCCGGAGTATCCGGATTGCACGAGCGTTCGCACCGTAGCAGCGATCGGCGCATCGCCCGAACCCGCCGACGGGAACAAACCGTTCTGAATTGCCCCCATCCAATCGAACTCGCCGGCGCGGAACCTGTCGGAGATAGCGGCGTCGACATCCTTGATGTGCACGAGGCCGACGCGGTCGCGGTGCTCGCGGGCGATCGCGACCGGATCGGCGCCACCGATGAAGAGGTGACCCGTGTCGAGGCAGAAGGGAGCGGACGAGTTGTCGAGAAAACGCTCGAACTCCTCTGCCGTTTCGATCAACGTGTTGACGTGGGGATGGACCACCTGGGTGAGTCCGTACTCCGCCGCGACCTTCTCTGTCTCGGCGATCCCCTCGAACAGGTTCGACCACTCGGTCGCATCGAGCGTCGGCCGATCCCACGACTCCATGCTGGAGATCACGGCGGCGACGAAGTACTGGGCGCCCGCGGCTGAGAGCGTCTTGGCCGCCGCGTGTGCCGCCTCGAGCGAGCCCGGATGATCGGTGCCGTGGTGCAACACCAACGGCACGAAGCCACCGAGGATCGACATGCCGTAGCGATCGAGGAGCGGGAGGAGCTCCGTCACCTCGTCGGGCAACCAGCCGAGAGCGCCGAGCTCCGTCTTGGTGATCCCGAGCTCCGCCATTTCGCCGAGGATCCGACTCGGTGACATCTGGAGACCCCAACCGGGGACCTCGCAGATGCCCCACGAGATGGGCGCTGCGGCAATGCGGTCGATCATTCGGTCCCCTCGTTCGGTTAGAGCGCTCCAACTCTAGACGTCTCAGCAGAACTGTCAAGTGCACTAGCTTGACGCCGTGCCGAGCTCGAGACGAAGCAGTGCCCCGACCCTCGAGGACGTGGCACAGATCGCGGGTGTCTCGCGCGCGTTGGTGTCACTGGTGATGCGCGACTCGCCGCGCGTCAGCGACGAATCGCGTCAGCGCGTCACGGCAGCCGCCTCGAAGCTCGGGTACCGACCGAACCTGATGGCGAGGAACCTCGCGGCGCGCAAGACGATGACGATCGGCGTGTTGCTCAACGATCTGCACAACCCGTGGTTCGCGGAGGTGACCGACGGGATCCATGCGGGTGCAGAACGCCACGGATATCAGCTGCTTCTCGCGAGTGGTCGGCGCAGCGCGCGACTCGAGTCACGTGCCCTCGACACGTTCCTTGCATCACGTGTCGACGGCATCATCGTCGCCGGGTGCAGAGTGTCGCCTGCACGCATGGAGGCTGTCGCGGCGGAGGTGGCGCTCGTATCGGTCAGTCGGTCGTTCGCGAGCGCTGCGATCGGCAACGTCACGACGGACGACGCCGAGGGTGCCCGTCTCGCGGTGCAGCATCTCCACGATCTCGGCCACCGCCGGATCGCACACATCGACGGTGGCAAAGGAGCGGGCTCCGCCCCGCGCCGCACGGGTTACCTCCGCACGATGCGTGCGCTCGGGCTCGGTGACCTCGCGCATGTGATCCCCGGTGACTTCACGGAGGAGGCCGGCGCGCACGGCGCAGAGCGACTGCTGCGCGACCGGCCACTGCCGACCGCCATCTTCACCGCGAACGATCTCTCCGCCGTCGGCGCCATCGATGTCATCGAGCGCGGCGGACTCGTCGTTCCCGACGATGTCGCCGTCGTCGGGTTCGACAACACCTCACTCGCGGCGTTGAACCACATCGGTCTGACGACGATCGATCAGCCGCGTTGGGAGATGGGATCAGCCGCGGCAACGATGCTGATCGACGCGCTCAACGATCGCGACGAGTTGAGCGATGTCGTGATGTCCCCGAGTCTCGTCGTGCGGCGGACGACATCGCACGCGACCAGCCGGCGCGCCGCTGTCTAGTCGCTGCCGTGCAACTCGGTCATCAGTGCCGCGCCCACTGCTCCGGCGCGCTCGCCCAATGACGCGAAGACGACCTTCGGGTGCGGTCGCAGATCGGCCGCGTACAACAACTCGCTGAACCACTTCTGGATCGGACCCAGATACAGATCGCTCGACGCCGCCAACCCCCCGCCGAGCACGAACATCTCTGGGTCGAGCAGGTTGGTGAGGTTGTTGAGACCGAGCGCGACCCAGTACCCGAACAGATCGATGACACCGAGTGCCTCGGCATCGCCTTCACGCGCAGCGGCTTGCACGTTCTCGCCACGAACGTTGAACGGGTCGCCACCGGCCAGTTGGAGCACACGCCGAAGCCGCTTGCCGATCGCAGCTTCGCGGGCCAGGCGGGCGAGTCCGCTGCCGGACGCGTAGCGCTCCCAGCAACCGCGGCGGCCGCATGGGCACGGCAGGCCGTCGGGATCGACGACCATGTGACCGATCTCGCCGGTGAACCCGTTGGCACCGCGTATGAGGCGGCCGCCGGCGATCACTCCCCCGCCGATGCCGGTGCCGAGCGTGACCATCACCATCTCAGTCGCGCCGCGTGCCACGCCGATCTTCCACTCCGCCGCCGCGGCACACGTTGCGTCGTTGCCGACCTCGACCTGGAAACCGAGACGCTCCGACAGCATCCGTCCGACCTCGAAGTCGGTGATGTCGATCAAGTTGGGCGATGCCTTGATGACACCGGTTCGCGTCACCATGCCGGGGACGCCGATGCCGAGTGAATCGGTGACGCCGAGTGCACCGGCGAGCTCGGCGAGCGTGTCCACGAACGCTTCAGTACCGGGTGGTGTCGGTCGTCGTTGTTCCTCGATGACCTCGCCAGATTCGTCCAGCACGACCCCGAGGCACTTGGTCCCTCCGACATCGATGCCGATGCGGCGTGAGCTCACGATTCGGCGCGGACCTTCAGCTCGCGAACGGTGTT
>DASWRR010000692.1:0-1674 GCA_036403055.1 Ilumatobacteraceae bacterium
GTCGTCGACTTCACGAACGCGGACGCGGCGCGTGTGACGTTGCCATGGTTGGCGATGCACGGCATGCATGCCGTGGTCGGCACGACTGGATTCAACGATGCCGACATCGACCGGTTCCGCGAGGAGTTCAGTGGCAGCAACTGCGTGATCGTCTCGAACTTCGCGATCAGCGCGGTGTTGATGATGCGCTTCGCCGAGCTCGCTGCGCCGTACTTCGACAGCGCGGAGATCGTCGAGATCCATCACGAAGGCAAGATCGATTCGCCGTCCGGAACGGCCGTGTCGACGGCAAAGCGCATGGCTGCTGCCTCCTCCGAGTGGACGCCCGACCCCACGCAGCACGACGCGTATCCCGGGTCTCGCGGTGGCGAAGGTCCGGGCGGGATTCGGGTGCACTCACTCCGGATGCGGGGGGCCGGCGCCAGTCAGGAAGTCATCCTCGGTGCGCACGGTCAGACACTGACGATTCGCCAGGACAGCTACGACAACATCAGCTACATGCCCGGCGTCGTGCTGGCGTGCAAGCACATCGCCGACCACCCGGGCGTCACCGTTGGGTTGGAACCGATGCTCGGGATGTGACGAACCCCGCCGATGACGCGGATCAGGCGCGGCCACGTCGGAAGTTGACGACGTTGCTGACGACCACGAGGACGAGCGAACCGATGATGATCGGATACTGATATCGCTGCAGGAAGTCAATGGCCGATTTGACCTGCGACTCGAACTCTTTCGCGAGCCACCACAGGAGCGCGAGCCTTCCTGCGATTCCGATCAGCAGCAACGGCAGGATCCGACGCCACCTTGTGTGCACTGTGCCGCTCAACACGAACACGATGTTGCTGCCGACGAAGATGGGGATGAGCACCCATTCGGCCGCGCGATACTGCTGTTCGAACCGGTCGACGGCCTCTGTCGACATGCCGAGGAACCTGGTGAACCAGCGCAGTGCTTGGTCGCCGTAGGCGCGGCCGAGAAAGTGGCACACGGCCGCCGCGGCCGTCAGGCGAATCGTCGCGATCACGGCGTATGCGACCGGCGAGATGCCGGCACCCACGGCGCCGATGAGGTACCGGTTGCGCGACGACAACAGGATCAGTTGTTCCGGTTGCGTCTTGACCCATCTGGCGAAGACGACGTTGGCGACGTTGGTGCAGACGACGAGTGCGACGAATGCGACGAGCATGAACGGGCCGTAGATCGGGCGCTCGTGCGGCTGGATCTCTTCGTCGGCCGCGGTGGTGTCCACGCGATGGACCTTAAACCACGGACCCGTTGCCGCCGGTGCGAGCGCTTCGACGCAATGAGGACGTTCGCCGTGTGGACTACCGTGTCGAGTTGCGGCTCGTGCCGCCCCGACGTGAACAACCGGAGACACACCCATGAAGAGATCACGACTGATCGCCGGCCTGATGGCTGCCGGTCTTCTCGTCGTCGCCTGCGGCGACGACACCAAGACACCGGCCGCTGGCAACACTGCGGCACCCGGAGGATCCGCCGCAGCCGCGCCGAACGATTGCAAGCCGGTGAAGCCCGGTGTGCTCAGCGTCGTCACCAGCCTGCCCGGCCCGAACTTCTGGGGGACGACCAAGGCCGAGGTCGACCCAGATCAGATCAAGAGCGGCATCGAGTACGACCTGGCCAACATGCTGGCGACGTGGTGCGGCTTGAAGA
>DASWRR010000693.1:0-4371 GCA_036403055.1 Ilumatobacteraceae bacterium
GCGGTCGGCATCGTCTCGGATTGAAGACAAGGACGCCGGGTACGCTTGCCCGCATGCCTTGGGGTGACGATTCCGCGGACGCACGATTGCACGGCACCTCGATCGCCGACAGCGTGCTCGACCTCATCGGCAACACGCCGCTGGTCCGGTTGAAGCGCACGAGCGAGATTCACGGCATCCAGTGCATGCTCGCGATGAAGATGGAGACGACGAATCCCGGCGGTTCGTCGAAGGATCGTCCTGCGTTGGAGATGATCCTCGCCGCTGAGCGCGACGGGCTGTTGAAGCCCGGCGACACCATCGTCGAACCGACGAGTGGCAACACGGGAGTCGGGCTGGCGATCGTGTCGGCGCAGCGCGGGTACAAGTGCGTGTTCGTGATGACCGACAAGAACGGTCCGGAGAAGGTGCAACTGCTGCGCGGCTACGGGGCAGAGGTGATCGTCTGCCCGGTGGCCGTGCCGCCCGAGGATCCGCAGAGCTACTACAAGGTCGCCGAGCGGGTCACGGCCGAGCGGCACGCGTTCCGGCCGAACCAGTACGCGAATCCGAACAACCCGTTGGCACACGAGAAGACGACCGGGCCCGAACTGTGGGCGCAGACCGCCGGCCGCATCACCCACTTCGTCGCCGGCGCCGGCACATGCGGGACGATCACCGGGGTGGCCAGGTTTTTGAAGCAGCAGAACCCCGCCATCAAGATCATCGCCGCCGACCCCGAGATGTCGGTGTTCTCCGGCGGGTCGGGTCGGCCGTATCTCGTCGAGGGTGTCGGTGAGGACTTCTTCCCCGCGGCGTGGGACGCATCGCTGTACGACGAGATCATCCCGGTCAGCGATCAAGCGAGCTTTCTCACCGCACGACAGGTCAGTCGGGAGGAAGGCATCTTGATCGGCGGAAGCGGTGGCCTCGCAGTCGCCGCGGCACTGAAGGTCGCCAAGGCCGCGGGGCCGGACGACATCGTCGTCGTGCTGAATCCCGACAGTGGCCGCGGCTACCTGTCGCGAATATTCGACGACGACTGGATGGCGAACTTCGGGTTCGTGCAGGAATGCGATCAGTGCATCGGCGCCGTGCTCGACACGCGCGGCAACACACCGTCGTTGTTGTACGTCAACCCGACCGACACCGTGCGCAAGACGATCGACGTGATGCGCGCCAACGGCGTCAGCCAGTTGCCCGTCTGCAAGAACACGCCACCGTTCGCCAACGCCGAAGTGTCGGGCTCTGTCGACGAGCTCGACCTCATGGAATCGGTGTATCGCGATCCGTCGGTGATGGACACCGCGGTCGAAAAGGTGATGAGCCCGAAGTTGCCGACGATCGGCGTCGGCCAGAAGGTGGCGTTGGCGGTGCAGATGCTCGACAAGTCGCCGGCGTTGCTCGTGCTGTCCGGCGGCCGCCCTCTGAGCGTGCTGACGCGCACCGACCTGTTGACGTACTTCGAAGCAGTCGCCAATGGGTGAGTTCGAGGAGCAGTCGTCGTGGGGGTTCGAGACCAGGGCGGTGCACGCCGGGCAGGAACCTGACCCCAGCACGGGCGCGGTTGTCACGCCGATCTCGCTCAGCACGACGTTCGCCCAAGAGGGCGTCGGCGGCCACAAGGGCTTCGAGTACTCGCGCAGCGGCAACCCGACCCGCGCTGCGCTCGAGACCTGCGTTGCCTCGCTCGAAGACGCGCAGCACGGCCTTGCGTTCGCCAGCGGATTGGCGGCAGAAGACAACGTGCTCCGACTGCTCGATCCCGGCGATCGCGTGTTGCTCGGCAACGACGCATACGGCGGCACGTTCCGATTGATCGACAAGGTACACACCTCGTTGACGTGGAGTGCCGTGGACCTGATCGACGTCGATCGCCTCGCCGCGGACTGGCCCGACGACACCAAGCTGGTGTGGCTCGAGACTCCGACCAACCCACTGCTGCGCTGCTTCGACATCGAGGCAATCTGCGAGATCGCGCACAGCCGCGGCGCACTCGTTTGCGTCGACAACACGTTCGCAACGCCGTATCTGCAGCAGCCGCTCTCCTGGGGAGCGGACGTCGTCGTGCACTCGGCGACCAAGTACCTCGGCGGTCACAGCGATGTGGTGGGTGGATTCGTCGCGCTGAACGACGACGAGTTGGCGGGACGATTGACCTTCACGCAGAACGCGGCGGGCGCGGTTCCTGCACCGTTCGACTGCTACCTCCTGCTGCGCGGCGTCAAGACGCTGGCCGTTCGGATGGAACGTCACTGCGCGAACGCTCGATCGATCGTCGACCTGCTGGTCGCTCACCCCGGCGTCGAGCGAGTGTTCTATCCGCAGCTACCCGACCATCCTGGTCACGCCGCGGCTGCCAAGCAGATGCGTGACTTCGGCGGGATGGTCAGCTTCACCATGCGCGGCGGCGAAGCGGAAGCGCTGCGCGTTGCCGCGGCGACCAAGTTGTTCGTGCTCGCGGAATCGTTGGGCGCCGTCGAGAGCCTCATCGAGCATCCACACCAGATGACCCATGCCTCGGTGGCCGGTTCGCCGTTGGAAGTGCCCGACAACCTCGTCCGGCTCTCGGTGGGAATCGAGTCGGCCGCAGATCTGGTTGCCGATCTCGAGCAAGCGCTCGGCTAACGCGACCCTGCGGCGATCGCCGCGGCGACGCGAGCCCCACTGCGCAACGCGCCTTCCATGAACCCGCTGAACTCGTCGGTGTGCTCGCCGGCGAGCATCAGACGCCCGTGGGTCTCCAGCAGCACAGGCATCGCGGCGGCGATCTGTCCAGGCCCGAAACAGCTGTACGCGCCGAGGCTGTACGGATCGTTGGTCCAATCGGTGTGCACTCGATCGCCCGCCAATCCCGTCGCGCCCGGGAACAACCGGTCGATCTCAGCGACGACACGGTCGGGTGCTTCCGGCAGCGCGGCGAACGCGGCGCCATCGTGCGACGACAGCAGGTTCGTCAGCACTCCGCGATCGCCGGGCTGATCGTCCGTCGTCTCCCACAACCGTCCCCACGCACGATCGCTCAACACCTCGCCACTGCGGCCATAGTCGTGCCAGATGCGACGATCGAACTGCACGCTGATCTTGCCGCCGACCCCGTAACCGATCGCGCCGAGCTCCGGCGGCATCGCATCCCAGATGCGTGACAGCACCGGTAACGGCACCGCACCGACGACGTGCGTCGCGGTCAACACTGCGCCATCGACCAACGTCACCGAACCGCGGTCGGCGTCGACCGCTTGCACCGCTGTTGCAAGACGAACTCGGCCCCCGAGCCGCGCGGCGAGGCCGGTCGCCAGTTGATCGTTGCCCCCGACGATGCGGTGGCATTCGCGTTCGCCGGCGGCCTGCAGTCGAGCCAGCCGTCCGGCGAATCGTTGTCCGACCTCCTCCGGCGGGAGCATGAACTCGGTGCGGATGTGGCGACCGATCGCAAGGCGCGACAGCACCGACAGATCCAGCGAATGCATCAGGTCGGCGAGCGTGCCGCGCTCGAACTCCTCGCCGTCACCCAGTTCGCCAACAGCGCGCTCCCACTTCGCCACGTCCGGCGCAATCGAGGCGTGCATCGACATCGGCACCGCCCGACCACCAGCGTCGACCAACGCCTCAGAAGGGTCGACATCGCCCGATCGCGACGACAGCGACAATCCCAGCCGCGCCGCGAGTGCAAGCACCTCGGCATGATTGGAGTCGACGAACTCTGCTCCTCGCTCGCACGTCTGGCCATCGGCGAACCGATGACTGAACACTCGACCACCGACTCGATCGCGGGCTTCGAGCACCACGACCTCAGCACCGGAATCGGCGAGGACTTCGGCACATCGCAGGCCCGAAAGGCCGCCACCGACGATCACGACGTCGAACGTTTGACGGCTCATCGGCACGCGGTCACCACGACGGTTCTAGAAGAGCGTTGCTTGCTCGGCGATGATGCGGCGCGGCACGCCCGGCCACGGGACGTAGTGATCCATGAACACCCACGTCCGGCGATGTATCGCCGATGGTCCGTACGCCTGCAGCGCAGCCTTGTGGACAGGGCACGGATACCCCTTGTTGGAATCGAAGCTCCACGGCGGGTAGTGCTCCGCCTGCTCGCGCATGATGCGGTCGCGGGTGACCTTGGCGAGGATCGACGCCGCGGCGACCGAGAGGCAGTGGAGGTCAGCCTTGACTCGCAACTCGACGTGGGCGACGCCCGAGCCGACGAAGTTCCACTTGCCATCGACGACCGCCGCGTCGGGGGTGACGCCGAGGCCGGCGAGCGCTCGCCGCGTCGCCAGACGTTGCGCCTCCGCCATGCCGAGCTCGTCGCACTCGTTCTGCGACGCACCGCCGACAGCCCACGCATCGCACCACGACGCGATCCGGTCGAACAAGAACTCGCGGCCG
>DASWRR010000694.1:0-1576 GCA_036403055.1 Ilumatobacteraceae bacterium
TGACGACGCAAGCATTACTGCGTGCGAAACGAACGCCGAGTAGTGCAGCCTCGAACCGCGGCCCGCCCTAGGTCAGCCGGCGCGTCAGGGGGCCACCGTGCCTACAGGCCGCACATCCGCCACGGGCGTCGTCGCCGCGATTGTTGGTGAACAGGAGATACTGGGGCGTCGTCACTCGGCCGGTGCAGAGCGACTGCGACAAGTGAATGACGCCTCCCGGGAGTCTGTGCCGAAACGGGTACCTAATGGATCGGCGCCTCAAACTGGTGCGCGCGCGTCGCCACGGCCAGGTCGCCGCGGGGACGATGACGCGCTGCGCCGAGCGCGACGCCGTTCCGTGAAGTCGATGACAAACCCATGACGGCTCGGAGGAAGTAAGCAACTTGCTGGGATCACGGCACACTGAGCGCGAAGGCGCTGAAGCGGTGTGCTTAGGCGACCGATCGTCGCAGCAGCGTCCGCATCCCGGTTTTGCCGTCGCGTCGATCATGACGCTGTCGCAGCGCTTCATCGATTTGGCAACCAGAGTCCAACTCGCGGCACGCGACATACAGTTGTGTGAAATGACGGTGCCTGGTCGGCTCTACGGCCCTTCGACCGAGATCAAGCCAGGCGGCGATTGTCCGATGTCGGACCGCTTCACCGCAATTGCTCACCGACCGCGCACCGGTTGACGATGCGGTGCGCACAGGGAATCGCGTCCCGGGAGGACTTCATCTTGCGTGGAGGCATCGCTGGCCGCGTCGCAGTCGCTACTCGGTCGCGCGCCGTTGGCTGCGCGCCCCTCGCAACAACACCCGCGGCGACTGTCGCATAACTGGCGAGGTCCAGACACATGCTCTGGCTGTTCTTCGAGATCGTCGAGTGGACGATCAAGCTCACGATCCTCTTGATAATCGTAACGCTGAAGGCGATCGTCGCCTGCTATCGCACCACCCTCGCGCTCGTCCATGGGTACCGCTCATCACGCGACCGGAACGCCAACCCGGACATCAGCCAACTCATCGCCGGCACGATCGTCGCGGGAGTTCTGGGTCTGGTGGTGCTTATCGGCTCGATCGCCGACAGCGGCTCGACATCATCTGCGTCGCAGGCGACGGCGCTCGAGCAAGCCGCCGAGACCACGACGTCATCGACCTCTGACACCACTGCCCCTGTGGTCCGCGCGGCGCCGAGCAAGGCGAAGCGCCACATGCGCATCACGTCACCGGCTGAGGTCTCGACCGTCTACGGCCGTCCAATCGGCTCCTTCGGCGAGCGTCGGGCGCTCGTGCGCGTGGAAGGCCGCGCGGAACCAGGCGCGAGCGTGTACGTCGACGGCGGCGGCGACGGTGGATCACCACATGACGACGCGACGGTCACCGTGAACACGCAGGGTCGCTGGCACGCGCGCATCGACGTCTACGGCTGCGGGCCGAGCGACTCTGAGTCGACAATCACGTCGGGATACGACGAGTCGTACGCCGACGACGACACCGTCACAGTCGATATGCAATGCGGGAGCCGGCCAGCCTCGTCGCCGCAGGCGGCCCCGACGCCACCGGTCACCGCTCCCGCGCCGCTTTGTGACTCCGGC
>DASWRR010000695.1:0-8017 GCA_036403055.1 Ilumatobacteraceae bacterium
ATGACCTGACCGATCAGCATGAGCGCCCGGGACGATGCCGTGTGGTAGCGCAAGGTTGCCGGACCACCGGTGGCCACGTCGTATCCCGTCGTCTCACCGAAGGCCGGTCGCTGAGCGACTCGTTGTCCGGCCACATCGAGCGACCACCGGGCATCGACGGAGTCGGCGATGGTGATCGTGCCCGGCGCAGCGACGAACTGCGCATCACCGTTGTCGTGGGCGCCGACTGCGACTGGTGTGGCCAGCGAGTGCAGCTCGAGTCGCGCCAACGAGTCGAGCCCGGCCTGGCGCGTGGCGTCGGCGTCGGCCGCGGTGAACTGAGCGCGGGTCGGGATCCACGCGGTGTTCTCGTACACGAGGAAGTTGAGCGGTCGGGTGAGCGGCGCGGCGAAGTCGAGTTGGTCGTCGAGTGCATCGACCAAACCTTCGGGCAGCGGCAGTGGCTTGTCGACCGTGCTGACCGCGCCATCAGCGACGGGGACCACGATGTACCGAATCGCGTACGGCGCGAGGAGGCGGCCACCGCGAAGCGTCGACTCCGTCGCGAGTTGCTGCAAGATCGCACCGACCTGCGACTCGGTCTCCGACGGCCGGCCGGGCCACGCTTCGTACTGCGTCAACGGCCCGTCGTCGGTGATCGCGTACCCGACACCCGGCAGCAACGTCCACGACGCAACCGGCATCACCTGCGGGTTGCCGATCCACAGGATGCGGTAGTCACCCTCCGGTGGGTCCTTCTGGAACTGACCGAGCACCGACGTGAGGGTCAGCGTCGGCATGTGCCAGCGCCCTGAGCTCACCGCGGCGAATCCCGGGAGCACACCGATCGCGACGGCTGCCGCTGTCAGCAGCCCGAGCGGCTGCCGCCAACCGAACGAGCCGGCGAGCACGTCGTCTTCGAACGCCGCGGCGATGCAGGCCGCCGACAACGCGAGACCGACGGCGACGGGTGCAAGAAGGATGCCGGGCTCCGGGAGGCGGATGCGCAGACCTCGATCGTTCAGCACAGCCAGCCAACCGAAGACCGCGACGAGACCAGCCGAGCGGATCGCCCACGACAACCGCCAACTGCGGGCGACGAGTGGCGCGACGAGCACCGGTACGTAGAGCGCGATCGCGAGGACCCCGAACTGTCCGTTGCCGAGACCGAACCTGGCGAGCCGTGCGACGCCGAGCGCTTGGCCGCCGATCGAGCCGGCGGCGCGCCCATCGGCCACCGGCGCCGGAACACCGGCGATGAGATCCCATCCATGGCGGCCGAACAGCGACGACGCCCACGGCAAGTTGGCCAGGAACGCGAGCACGGATGCGGCGCACGCAATCGACACCATGAAGACGGCCGAGCGCCAGGCGCCGCCGGCGATCAACGTAGTGATCGCGAGGACGACGGCGAGCGCAACGACGAGGAACACGAAGGACGGCACGAACGCGAACGTGACCGCCGTCAGCAACGCAAGCTGGCACAGCATCCGCAATCGGCCGCGCATTGGAATCGAGGAGTAGCCATCAGCGCGCGTCGTATCCACACGCGCGATGTCGGCCTTCGCGAGGTCGGCTCGTGCGCTGTCGAAGGACTCGATGCCCGCGCTGCGGCGCAGTAGGTGAACGACCCACGGGACGGTCGCATAACAGGCAAGAGCGGCCCAGCGGCCGCTGGAGAGCAGTTGCGACGGGAGCGGCACGGCGGCGTAGACGATCAATGCGGCGATACGCGCTCGCGCCGTCGGAAACAACGTCGCGAGCCGCCAGATGCCGAGGTACCCGACGAGCAGGAGCCCGAGCACGCCGAGGGTGTGCAGCAGACCCATGTGGAACAACGTCAAGACGCTGGCGAGCGCAGTCAGCGCGACGCCCGTGGGAACCGGTGTGGTCGCGCCGAGACCGTGGCCCCACCAACCGGATCGGTAGTCGGTCAGCATGGCCCGAGGGCTGACCGGCAATCGCAGGAACTCGCCGAACCCGGGAATGCCGCCGAAGAGGTGGCGGCTGCCGAACAGGACCGCAACGATGACGCAGATCCAGGCGAACGTGGGCGCTGAACCTGCCGTCTGACGCCAGCGCCGCTCGATGGAGTTCTCGCCACGAGACGGGCGCATGTCGCGGCTGCGCAGGTACGCGGAGACGCGGGCCGATCCGCGCAGTTGCAGGCCGGCGATCTCGCCATCGGGAACTCGACGAAGGGCGCGAACCTCGCGGCGCCGGACGACGATGCCGGGCACCCGCGGAACAAGACCCACGAGCGCGCGTGCGGAGGCCCATGCCTCGCGTGGCTTGCCGGAGAGCACACCGACGACCAGCTCCGACACGGTGACGAAGATGAGCTGGATCATCAGCAGCGGCAGCCGCCGCGCACCCGTCAGCGTCGCAATCGTGCGCATCCGATGGCGGGCCTGCAGCAGCGCCGGGCGCAGATCCGGCCGCCGTTGATCGAGCACCTCGCGGTGACGCGCTCTTGCCGCGGGCACCACGACAACGCGCGCGCCGCCGAGGTGGGCGCGCCAGCACAGGTCGACGTCGTCGCCGTAGAAGTCGATCGCCACATCGAACCCGGCGACCGCCCTGAACAGGTCGGCGCGAATCAGCATGCACGCCGACGGCAGCGCGAAAACATCGCGCACGGCGTCGTGCTGCTCCTGATCGACCTCGCCCTCTTCGACGAACGAGTCGACCTCGCCGAAGCGGTCGACACCGAGTCCCACGTGCTGCAAGACGCCGGGATCGTTCCACGACACCAACTTCGGTCCGACGATGCCGGCATTGGACCGGTAGAGCTCCTCGACGAGGAGCCGGATCGCGCTCGAATCGAGCGCGACATCGTCGTGCAAGAAGCAGAAGAAGCCGTTGTCACCCTCGACGAGCCGCAGCACCTCATTGGCGACTGCGCCATACCCGGCGGCGTTGCCGACGGCTCGGACGAAGGCGTTCGGGACCCTTTCGCGCACGCGATCAGGAACGTCTCCTGGCTCGCCGACGACGAGGAAGAGACTCTTCAGATTGGCGTAATCCTGGTCCGCCAACCCGTCGAGGACCTCGTCGAACCAATCGCCGGGGTCGAACACCACCATCACCGCGACGACAGGTGGGGCGAGTTCGTTTGCGGCTTCCACGAGGCGACCAGGCTAGTGGCAGGCAGTGATCGAGTGGAGGCACCAACAGTCGAGAACCCGAGCTGAGCCGGGTGTACGGCGGCGCTGCCGCTAGCCTCGCTGGTCTGGTGGACCCCTCGAACACGCATCTCGGTGACGGACACCAGGCTTCTGACGACGTCCGACGCACCGGCCGAGCGCCCCTTCCTGAGGGAACCCTCCCCGTTGGGATCGGTCTGCTGGTCGCCGGGATCAGCAGCTACCTTTTCCTGAAGGTGGCCAGGGTTGCCCTTGGCAGCGACGAGGCCGTCCAGCCGATCGCCAGCCTGTGGATCGCGACGTTCGCGCTCGCGCCCGGCTTCTTCCTTCCCCTCGAGCAGGAACTTGCCCGCACGTTGGCGCACCGTCGGGCCATCGGCCAAGGCGGCAAACCCGTGGTCGCTCGCGTGCGATCGCTCGGCATCGGCCTTGCGGTGATCGTCTCGCTCGCCGCGCTCGCCGCGAGCCCACTGATCGTCAGCGGGTACTTCGACGGCGACTGGGTGCTGATGATCGCGTTGATCCTTGCGTTCGCCGCGTACGCACCCGCTCACCTCTCGCGTGGGATCGCCAGCGGTAACGGTCGCTTCAACGCGTATGCGATCGTCATGGGATCCGATGGTGCAGTTCGCATCGTGCTGTGCGCGATCCTCGCAGTCGTCGGCGTCAAGACGGTCGGGTTGTTCGGCTTTGCTGTCGCGCTCTCGCCGATCCCTGGAGTGCTGTGGGTCAAGGCCAGAGGTGCACTGCGCACCGAGCCGGGTCCGGAAGCAACATGGGCGGAGGTCACCCCGAACCTCGGATGGCTCCTCTTGGGGTCCGTGTTCGCCGCAGCACTCGTCAACGCCGGGCCGCTCGCTGCAACGCTGCTCGCGAGCGACGACCAGAAGCATCTGGTCACCCGGTTCACGTACGGCGTGCTGCTGGCCCGCATCCCGCTGTTCTTGTTCCAAGCCGTCCAGGCGGCGCTGCTCCCTCGGCTGTCGCGGCTCGCGGCGCGCAACGAGATCGACGAGTTCCGATCCGGGTTCGCCAGGCTGATGAAGCTCGTACTGCTCGTCGGCGTTGTCGGCACGGCCGGTGCGTTCGTGCTCGGGCCGCTCGTCATCCAGCGGTTCTACGACGCCACGCTGAGCCGCCAGACGATGGCGATGCTCGCCCTCGGCAGCGCCGGGTACATGGTCGCGCTGGCAATCGCCCAAGCAGTGATCGCACTGCGCGGACACGCGCTGGTCGCCCTCGGTTGGGGCATCGGCGCGATCACGTTCGTCGTCGTCACGTGGCTCTCGTCGGACGAGCTGTTCCGCCGTGTCGAGTTCGGACTCGTTGCCTCGTCGTTCGCCTCGCTGTGCGTGTTCGCGCTGGCGCTGCGATCGCGACTGCGCAACGGTGGCGTGCCGTCGGGTCAGTTCATGATGGAAGCGATCACCGACATGCCGTTGGAGACCTGAGTCGGTGGACTACAACTAGCTGCGTCGAGCCTTCTCGGACTCGATCTCCAGGTCGTTGGCGACCATCATCTTGATCAGCTCCGGGAACGCGACCTCCGGCTCCCAACCGAGCTTCTCGCGAGCTTTCGTCGGGTCACCGATCAGCAGATCGACTTCGGCAGGGCGGTAGAACTTCGGATCCTGGCGCACGTAGTCCCGCCAGTTCTCGATGCCGACCTCTTCGAACGCGACACGAACGAGATCCTCGATGCTGTGCGCCGTTCCGGTGGCGACGACGTAGTCGTCCGGCTCGTCCTGCTGCAACATCTTCCACATCGCCTTGACGTAGTCGCCGGCGTAGCCCCAGTCGCGCTTGGAGTCGAGGTTGCCAAGCACGATCTCGCTCTGCAACCCGAGCTTGATGCGGGCGACCGCGTTCGTGACCTTGCGGGTGACGAACTCGAACCCGCGCCGCGGACCCTCGTGATTGAACAGAATTCCGCTGCACGCGTAGAGCCCGTAGCTCTCGCGGTAGTTGACGACGATGTCGTGCCCGAAGACCTTGGCGCAGCCGTACGGCGATCGCGGGTGGAACGGCGTCCGTTCGGATTGCGGTGTTTCGCGGACCTTTCCGAACATCTCACTGCTGCTCGCCTGGTAGAAGCGGATCGGATTGTTCTCGGCGCCGCCGACCATCCGAATCGCTTCCAACATCCGCAGCACGCCGGTGCCCGTGATGTTGGCAGTCAGCTCTGCTTGGTTGAAGCTCAACGCGACGAACGAGATCGCCCCGAGGTTGTACACCTCATCCGGCTGTGTCAGGTCGAGCGCCTTGACGAGCGATGGCAGATCCGCGAGATCGCCCGGCACCGGTTCGACGTACGGGAACTCGTCGCGCATCATCGTCATGCGCGGGTTGTTCTGGCCCTTGACCATCCCGAACACCTCGTAGCCCTGCGAGAAGAGGAACTCGGCGAGGTGTTGACCATCCTGACCAGTGATACCGGTGATGAACGCGCGAGGCATGCTGGGGAATCCTTGAACGGTCGGGCCCCAAGGGCGGGAGAAGCGGGACACGGCAGTCTATGGCTTCGAGTCGTCGACCGATGCCAACAGCTATCCTCGCCCTGCCCATGAACCAGTTGCGCGTCGCTTTCGATGTCGGCCCGTTGGCCGGGCCACGCACAGGTGTCGGCCACGCAGTCGCCGCGATGCACGACGAGCTCTCGGCCGGTGGCAACGTGGAACTGCTCGACTACGTCGTGTCGTTCAGAACGCGACAACCGACCGGAACGCACCGCTTCCCGATCCCTGCACTGCTCGCTCACCGTCTCTGGGGTGTCGCTGACCGCCCTCGCGTCGACCGCTTCCTCGGGTCGCCGGATGTCGTTCACGGGACGAACTACGTCGTGCCACCGTCGCGAGCAGCGCAGGTCGTCACCGTTTACGACTGCTGGTTCGTTCGCCATCCCGCTTTGGCACGCCGCTCGGTGCATCAAGCGGGGCGCGTGCTCCGCCGAGCGATCGAGCGCGGCGCGACCGTGCACGCGAGCTCCGCCTCGACCGCTGCCGAGATCGCCGACCTGTTCCCCGGCGCGCGCGTCGCGACCATTCCGTTGGCCGCGCTCGAAGTTCCCGAGCCGGCAGCACGGGCGCCGATTCCAGCGCTCGTCGGTCGTCCGTTCGTCGCCGCGATCGGCACGCTCGAACGTCGCAAGAACATCACGATGCTCATCGAAGCGTTCGCGCTCCTCGCCGCACAGCACGATGACCTGTTGCTGGTTCTCGCCGGCGCCGACGGCGATGATCGAGCTGCGATCAACGCCGCGATCGATGCCCTTGATCCGTCCACCGCGAAGCGCGTCGTCATGACAGGGCGCGTCGACGAGCCGGCGCGCTCGTGGCTGCTCCGCCACGCCGCAGTGCTGGCCTATCCGTCGCTCGACGAAGGATTCGGATTTCCACTGCTCGACGCGATGCAGGTCGGTGTCCCGATCGTCGCGAGCAATCGCGGCAGCATTCCCGAAGTCTGTGGTCCGGCCGGTCTGCTCGGCGACGCCGACGACCCCATGACGTTGGCGACGAACATTGCCGCTGCCGCGTTCGACGAAGACGTGCGCGCCAGGTTGCTTGCCGCCGCGACCACGCAGCTGGCGACGTTCTCCTGGCAGCGCTGTGCGTCGGATCTCGCCGCGCTGTACGAATCCGTCGCTGGCGAGAATCACCGATGATCGCGGTGCTGTGCGGCGGCGTCGGCGCGGCGCGTTTCCTGGCCGCGCTCGCGCACGTGGTCGCGCCATCCGAAACGGTCGGGATCGTCAACACCGGCGACGACACGGTGTTGCACGGCCTTGCGATCTCACCCGATCTCGACACCGTCACCTACACGTTGGCAGACGCCATCGATGGCGCCCGCGGCTGGGGTCTCGCGAACGAATCGTGGACGGCGATGGAGGCACTGCAGCGCTATGCGTCCGTCCGGCCTTCGTACTCGTCTGCGGCACCGACGTGGTTCAACCTCGGCGATCGCGATCTCGCAACGCACTTCTACCGCACCGCCCGGCTCGCCGAAGGCGCAACGCTCGCCGATGTCACCGCAGAGATCTGCAGCGCGTGGGGTGTGCAGCAACGACTGGTGCCGATGTCGGATCAACGCGTCTCGACCATCGTCACGCTCGCCGATGGCGACGACGTCTCGTTCCAGGAGTACTTCGTCAAGTTGCATCACGATGTCGCCGTGAGCGCAGTGCGGTTCGACGGAGCCGCAGTCGCCACGCTGACGTCCGGGGTCGACAACGTTCTCGCGTCCTCCGACTGCGTACTGATCGCGCCGTCCAACCCGATCGTGTCGATCGGTCCGATCCGGGCGATCAACGGCGTCGACGCGCTGCTTGCCGCACGCCGATCATCCGTCGTCGCGATCTCACCGATCGTCGGTGGTCTCGCGCTGAAGGGTCCGGCCGATCGCATGATGACCGAACTCGGTCATGACGCATCGGTGGTGGGGGTGGCCCGCATGTACGCGCCGATCGCCGGCACGCTCGTGATCGACCCCGTCGATGAGCACCTCGCGTCGGCGGTCGAGGACGAAGGCATGACCGCGGTGGTCACAGCATCGGTGATGAGCACCCCTGAGATCGGCGCAGAGCTCGCTCGCGTCGCGCTCGCTGCCGCGTCACGCCAGTGAGCGAAGGCCAACCGGCAGATCGGTCCACGGCGCCCACGCGAGGTGTATCCGGGCGCGCGTCGGCGACAGCGCGAACCACGAGACGTCGTCGCGCCGGCGCGGCGCAGGAACCGGTTCGGGCGAACCAGGTCCCGCCATCATCGACCACAGATCACGGATCGCGGTGCCGACGCCGGAGCCGATGTTGACGACCAGTCCCCCGCCGCGCCCGCCGGCGCGCACCAGCGCGTCGACCGCATCGTCGACGTAGAGGAAGTCGCGCGTCTGCCGACCGT
>DASWRR010000696.1:0-4013 GCA_036403055.1 Ilumatobacteraceae bacterium
AACGACGGCGATCTCGTCGGGTAGCCGAACGGCTGTTGGCGCATGGTCGGCGAGTTGACCGAGCCGTTGGCGGAGCAGCGTCTCGGTCTGGGTCAGGTCCTGATCAGAAACCGATTTCATTGGATCACCTCTCGGAGTTCAGCGAGGCCGCGTCGCACAAGCGTGCGAACCGTCGCTCTGCGGCATTTGAGATTTGCGGCGATCTCCTCGTCTGGAAGATCACACAGGTATCGCAGAACGATGGCCGAGCGCTGGCGAATCGGAAGAGCGATCAACGCATCTCGAAGCTCGACCAAGCCGACGTCCATCGACGAATCGTTGGCTGGATCGGCGGCGGGCGCTGCAAGGGTCCGGCGGTGCAGCGAGCGGCAACGGTTGACGACCGCGACTCGCAGGTACGGGGCCGGCTCGGCGAGCGTCTCGATTCGCGGCCCGACGGAGGCAAACACATCGTGAACGACATCCTCCGCCGCCGGCGCTGAGCCGGTCAGCACGAAGGCGACTCGCAACAGGTCGCGATAGACGGCGGCGTACACGGCCGCGGACCCGCGCCACGCGCTCGAATCAGCAATCGGAATACGAGCGGAGCCCGTGAGCTCATCGCTCATACCGAGTTTCATACTGTGTCTCACGCACGAAGTAGGTGATCCGTTTCAAATTGTTTCGCAGTCCTCGCTTCGACGGCCCTCAATCGCCTCGCCGGTCTCCGTCACAGCTGACGTCGGATTGAGTCGACCCGGTCTCGGCCTCGCTACCGTGGAGAGCGCCATATGACGAATGCAGCCACCGAACTCAGCGTCGACAGGTACTCGGCCCGCACGTGCTTGATCGACATGCCTCATCGACATGCTTGATCTCCTCGCCGGCTTCGTCAACGAGTTGCGCAACGCCGGGTTGCCCGTCTCGCTGACGGAGAACCTCGACGCCATGGAGGCCGTGCAGCACATCCCGATCGAGGATCGCGAGGCGTTCAAGTACGCGCTCGGCGCCACGATGGTGAAGAACAACGCGCACTGGCGGGCGTTCGAAACGGTGTTCGAGGTGTACTTCAGCCTGCGCGGCCCCGAGTACAGCATCGTCGACGGCGACGAGGACTTCGACGAGATGTGGCGCGACGCGCAGGAGCAGATGCGCGAGGGTGACGGCAAGGGCGCGGCCGGCGGGTCGATGGATTCGCTCACGCCCGAGGAGATGGCCCACCTGTTGATGCAAGCGTTGATGAATGGGGACCAGGCGCTGATGCGGGCGTTGGCCCGTCAGGCAGTGCAGCGCTTCGCCGGGATGGAGCCAGGGCGACCCGTTGGCGGCACGTACTACCTCTACCGCACGCTACGGAACCTCGACCTCGACTCGATGCTCGAGAAGTTGATGGACGCCAGCCGCGAGCAGGTCGGTGGTGAGCTGACACCGCTGGAGGAGCGCCTCGAGCACGACGAGTACAACGAGCGCATCGAGCAGTTCAAGAAAGAGATCGAGGCCGAGATCCGCCGCCGGCTCGTCGCGGATCGCGGCGCCGAGGCGATGGCCAAGACGTTGCGCAAGCCGCTGCCCGAAGACGTCGAGTTCATGCACGCATCGCGCGATGAGATGCTGAACCTGAAGAAGGCGCTGTTCCCACTGACTCGCAAGCTGGCGGCGCGGTTAGCGCGCAAGCGGCGCCATGGCCGCAAGGGCCCGCTCGACTTTCGCAACACGGTGCGTCATTCGTTGAGCTATGGCGGCGTGCCGGCCGAACCGAAGTTCAAGTACCCGCGGCCGGCGAAGCCCGAGCTGATGGTGGTCGCCGACATATCGGGTTCCGTGGCGGCGTTCGCCAGGTTCACCTTGATGCTCGTGTACGCGATCCAGGGCCAGTTCTCGAAGGTGCGCTCGTTTGTCTTCATCGACGGCATCGACGAGGTCACCGACTACTTCAAGGGCGTCGAGGACATCCAAGACGCGATCCATCGCGTCAACACCGAGGCTGACGTCGTGTGGGTCGACGGGCACAGCGACTACGGCCACGCGTTCGAAGTGTTCTGGGATCGCTACGGCAAGGACGTTGGTCCGAAGACGACCGTGCTGCTGCTCGGCGACGCGCGCAACAACTACCACGCGTCGCAGGCCTGGGTCGTGAAGGAGATGCGCCACAAGGCCCGACATGTGTACTGGTTGAACCCCGAACCACGGAGCTACTGGAACACCGGTGACTCGATCGTCGGCGATTACGGGACGCACACTGACGGCGTGTACGAATGCCGGAACCTTCGTCAACTCGAAGCGTTCGTCGAGAAGTTGGCCTGATCGGCCGGGTCAAACCCAGGCAGGCACGCCCAACATCGCCACCGCAACGACGATCGCGATCGCGGCGATCGTGATGATCGCGAGAACGATCCGCCGAGTGCGCTTCGGCTTGGCCTTGGTGGAGGGGGACTGCTTGGCCAGCGCATCGTTGCTCTTCGCGAGCAACGCGTGCGGCATCTCCGTCGAAGGACGGGACGAGGCCGTTGACGCCGGCGGGAGATACGGCACCGGTGGTTCTGGCACGAAGGGCGGTGCGAACGGGGCGTACACCGCCGCCCGGCGCACGGCCCCGGCTGCTGCGAACGATCGCGTTACCGGACGCTCCGTGGTCTCATCGACTTGACGCATGTCGGCTCACGGAGTTCCGGCAGGAACGTCGACGACGTCGACCGGAATCGCGACGCCGACGGGGGCGTTCAGCGTCAGCACATCCAGCGAGTAGCTCGTGACCCACGTTGCATCGCTACCCGTGCCCGGCTGCGGCGGATCGACGCTGAGGGAGAGGTGACGGACCAGGCCGTCGGGGTCGTAGCTCACCTCGACCGTCAGGGTCGGCGCATTCGGCACGTCGAACAGCCACGGAGCCCTGGCGAAGATCGCTGGTGCGATCTCTGGTACGCGTGCACGGTCGAGGACGTATGTCAGCGTCGTGATGATGATCCCGTCGACCTTCTTGGACGTCGACGACCGTGGGTTCATCGCATCGCGCAACGGCTGATCGATGACGTCGTTGATCATCGGGATGAGCTCGGGCGCATCGAACGGGCCCGGTACATCCGGGACTCGTGGCTGACGGCTCCACTCCTTGCCGAAGGCTTGTCCCGGGCGATACAGCGCCTCGCGGTTGTGCAGCTCTTGTGTCGAGGTGAACGTTCCGCCGACCTGGCTCTCGACAGTCGTGTCGCCGAGCTGGTTCGCATAGTCCTCACGAACCTTGGTCGTCACGTTGCTCGGCAACCCGCCCTGCACTGCAGACACGGTCACCGAATACTCGGCGCTGACGATGTTCGGTCGTTCGAAGGGCGTCGCTGGCAACGGCGCAACCGCCGGTGACCGATGAAACATCTTGCGGACCGTGGCGGTGTCGCGTGCCGCGTACCCGACACCGCCGACGATCCCCAGCAAGACGATGAGTGCGAACACCTTGCGACCGCGGCGCTTCTTGCGCTTCGCGGGTCGCATCTCTGCTTTCACCGGCTGCAGGAAGTCCTGCATCGTGACCGCTGGAACGGTGCTCGTGTTGCGAACGACAGGGACCGGAGCCGACAACCGAATTCCCGCAGCAGGAGCAGGAGCGGGTACAGGTGCCGCGACCGGCGCAACAACGACAGGCGGTGGCGGAGGCGGTGGCGTTGCTCCTGAGGGTGAGGGCAGCCGCTGCAACGGAGGTGCAAATTGGACGTCGGCCATACGTTTGTTGCATCGGCATTGCCTGCGGATTTCTTGAGCCTTGGGGCGCTCACAGCGACCGATATAGGCCACTTGGCCCATCGCGCCCCCGATACGGTGGACGCCATGGCCATCGCATGCGTGTACTGCGGGGGCCGCCACGAAACGTCGGCCGAAGTGCGCGAGTGCTGGTCACGGTCGCAATCTCCGGTCGCCGAGGTGCCCACCGCTGCCATCCGGACTGCCGATCACGCGATCGGCGTCCCTGCTCGTGCGGCACCCCGACTTGGACGCAACGCCGTGGTGCGGCCCGGTCATCCGGCCCCTGACGGCTGGGAGTC
>DASWRR010000697.1:0-1695 GCA_036403055.1 Ilumatobacteraceae bacterium
GTGCACCAGCACGAGGTCGGAGAACGGCGGTTCTTCCTCCCATGCGATCATCCCTCGCCATGCCACGGCCGCCGAGTAGTGGTCGAACACTTGGCGCGGCGACGGGATGGTCGGTTTCGTGAGGTACGCCTCGATCAAGTCGGCCGTGACCGTCGGTGATCTCAGCGCGTCGAAGCATCGTCGGTGATCTGGGATCGCGAGCGAGAGCACGCCGTCGTCGCGCAGCACGCTGCGGATGTCGGCGAACCAGCCGATGACGTCGGGCACGTGTTCGATGACGTGCGAAGCGATCACGTAGTCGAACGGAATGTCGCCGCCGACCGCGTCGCGAATCGATCCGTTCGACACGTAGTCGATCGGCACGATCGCGTCCACGTCGAACCCGACATGCGTCGCGTAGCGCGCCCGCAACGCATCGGTGTCGACGTGGTCGATGTAACGGACGTCGCCCATGTCCTTGCGAACGACCGGGTTGATCAACGGGCCGAGCTCGAGGCCCTTCGCCGTTGCCACGTCGATCGACTTCAACAGCGAGTCGGTCCGGGCGGGCATCTGCGAGATCCTACGTTCAGCGATCGGGCGTCAGCGGGCGTTGTCGCCGAAGCGGAACTCGTACGTCAGTCCATCCAACTGCTGCTTCACCGTTGGGTCCATCGGAGCGTCGAGCGCGGCAACCGAGTCCTTCAGTTGCTCCGGACGGCTGGCGCCGATGATGGGGCTGGTGATGGCGGGGTTCGCCAGAACCCATTGCACTGCCATAGTGGCCATCGAGACGCCCGACGCGTCTGCGATCGGGCGCAGCTCGTCGATCGTCTTGAACATCCGATCGTTCCAGTACCGCTCCTGGTAGCGCCCCGCGGCGAACCCGAGTGTGAACCGACTGCCCTCAGTCGGCGCGCCGCGCTGGTGCTTACCGCTGAGGAACCCGCCGGCGAGCGGGTTGTACGGGATGACTGCGATGTTCTCGTCGAGGCAGAAGGGGAGCAGTTCGCGCTCGTTCTCACGGAACAAGAGGTTGTAGCGCGGCTGGACGCTCTCGAACCGGACCGTGCGCAGGACCTCGGCGCGACCGATGCTGCGCGCGAGTTGATATGCCAGAAAGTTGCTGCATCCGACGTAGCGAACCTTGCCGGACCGCACGACGTCGTCGAGCGCGACGACCGTCTCCTCGATGGGCGTGACCGGGTCGATGCCGTGGATCTGGTAGAGGTCGACGTAGTCGGTCTGGAGTCGGCGCAACGAGGCGTCGAGTGCGCGCATGATGTTCTTGCGGGAGTTGCCCGAATCCCATGGATTCGGACCTGTCGGGAAGTAGCACTTCGTCGCGATGATGAACCGATCGCGCCGGTCGGCGACCCACTGGCCGATCAGTTCTTCGGTGCGGCCGAACACTTCGAACGGCGCGCCGAGTGGATACACGTCCGCCGTGTCGAAGAACGTGATGCCGGCTTCTGACGCAGCATCCATGATGGCGAACGACGTTGCTTCGTCGCACTGGAAGCCGAACGTCATCGTCCCGAGGCACAAGCGGGACACCTTGAGGCCGGTGCGGCCGAACCGAACGTGCTGCATGGCCCAACGCTACAAAGCCAGCCGTCCAGGACCTGAGCTCTGCTAGCAAGGCGTTGTGGGAATCCTTCTGGCCGCCCTGTGTGCGGTGACGTACGGCCTCGCCGACTACAGCGGCGGGCGGGC
>DASWRR010000698.1:0-10549 GCA_036403055.1 Ilumatobacteraceae bacterium
GCCTCAGCGATTCGCCGCGGCGGCCATCGGCGCCGCGGCCGCCGCGGCCATTGTGCTGATCGCCGTGCCGCGCCGCAACGATGACCACGCCGATGCGAGCGTCAGCATCGCCGGGACCGCGCTCGCCCCCGGGATCACAGGAAAGGTGGACGTAACCGCGCTGCAATCCGGGGTTCGCATCAAGTTCTCCGTGAAAGGGTTGCCGCGTCGCGATGGCGGCGACTTCTACGAAGGGTGGCTCAAGAACTGCGCCGGCACGGGGCTCGTACCGATCGGGACGTATCACGAGCTCGACGATGCGACCGGCTGGGCAGGCGTTGCGACCGCCGACTACCCGATTCTCACCGTCACTCGCGAACACGTTGCGCCGCCGAAAGACGCGGCTCAGGGTTCCTCTGGCGAGGTCGTCGTCAGTGGGACTCTGTCGCCGTGCCCCGCGTGACGGCACCGGTCATTGCGTTGCGAGCCACGCCTCGTGCGCCTCGACGGCACGAGCCCACAGCCGATCCTTCGCAACGGCACTGACGTCCTGCAGGTGCAGGAAGTACTCGTCGGCAAGTAGGTCGAACCACTCACGGCGGTCCGTGACGAACGTCGTCACTGTCCCCACTTCATCGCGAACCGACCGCGTGAGACCTCGCACCGCGTGCGCGCTCGTCCGGTTCCTTCGCTGCGCCGTGGGTGTTTTGACGAACCCCGACTGGGGTGACGTCGACAGTTTCAGATGACGGTCGGCGAAGTCGTCGATCGTTGCAACAGCCGCGAAGAAGTTCATCCCGGGGAACGAACCATCGGGGTCGTGAACGAAGTGCCAGTCCGCAACGCCATCGGGCGTCTGTTCCAAGGCGAACTGCATCGGGGTCTGCGCATACGAACCGGGACGCAGCGGGAGCGGTTCGTACAACGCGTCGCCGAGGCCGACATCCACGTACCACGTTCCAGACGGGTTGTCGTCAGCCGGCAGGCCATCGACGAGGAGCACGAGATGGTTCGTGAGACTTTCGTTCGAGTCGTCGGGACCATGGACCCCACCGACGTGTCGCGAGACGTCGTATCCGAGCATCCCGAGCAGCAACGCCAACGACCCGTTGAGGTGAAAGCAGTAACCGCCTCGTCCTCGTCGAGCAATTCGCTCCATCGCGGCGGCGCTCTCCACGGTCCAGCGCTCGCCGAGCGCGATCCACGTCGTCTCGTAGGGGACCCGATCGACGTGAGCGCGATGAATCGCGAACAGCGCTTCGACGGATGATGGCTCGCGTTCGACTCCGAGCCGCGTCAGGTACGCGTCCACGATGTCGTCGTCGCCGGTGTCAGATCTGTCGACCACGGCAGTCGAGAGTAGACCGCGCTGGCCTGCGTCAGCCGAGACGCTTCAGCAGCGACCTCACGCCGCCGGTCGCCAACGTGGCAACACCGACGGCAGACCCGAACACGAGATGCGCGCTGAGATCGTCCCACAGCGTCTTGTTGTCGTACTCCGTGATCGGCTTGTAGACGCCGACCTTCGGCAGCACCGCATAGCTCGTCGAGAACGCTGCAACGCCGGTCAACAGACCGGCCTTCAGGGAGCCGATCCGCAGCATTCGATGCATCAGCACCGCTGCGACACCCCACGAGATGCCCGTCGACCAATGGACGACGTTGTTCGTCGCGGTCGCTGCAGACTCGGGAAGTTCGATCTTGACCTTGCGCGCCGCGATCCGACCGATCTTCGCCGGCGCCGGGGCATTGTCGAAGCCCTCGATCTCGGACTGGAACTCCCACGTGGCGAACGGCGATTGACCGCCGCCCGCTCTGTATCGCCCGTACCACACCAGATCCATCGCCGTGGTCCCGACCGCCCCGACGACGATCCCGCTGCGCAGCACTCCGCTCAATGGTCGATTCATGATCCAGTTCTCCAGTCGTGACTGCCTACATCATGCGCGATTCGTGGCGGCACTGCACACGATTCCCAAAAAGGTTCGCGCTCAGACGCGCCCCGTCCGACACAACGAGATCATCAAGGGCCGCGAGCGACGGAACTAGCGTCGATGCGCGTTGTCGACGTCACCAAGGAGGACCCGATGGTTTCCACGATCACGGTTTGGCAAGACGATCCGGGCGAGCCGCAGAGCGCCGGCCGCACGATGACCATGGACCGACCGGCGTCGCTCGGGACCGGACCGTTCCCGGTGACGATCGCGGGCAAGGCGCCGCGCCCCGACATCACACCCGGGTCCGAAGGGATGCGTTACTGGACCGCGACATCAGCGCTGCATCGGGCTCGCAACGTCTGGCTCGCCGCTGTCGCCGAGGCGCCGAAGTGGCAAGCGACGCGCAAGCTCAACGTCATCTTGAACGCCGGTTCCGAAGTGAACGCGTACTATGACCGCGGCGTCTTGAACTTTCACGTCGCGACGGTCACCGACCATGACAGCCTGCGCCAGGTCGGCATCGCGACCGGCGAGAGCCCCGACATCGTGTCGCACGAGTTCGGTCACGCGGTGCTCGACGCCATACGACCTCAACTGTGGGACGCGACGTTTGCGGAAGTCGCCGCGTTCCACGAATCCTTCGGCGACATCTCGGCGTTGCTGTGTGCGCTTGCCGTCGGCGACATCGAGGCCGAGTTCGCGGCACTCTCGGGATCGTCGGTCTTCCAATCGAGCCGAGTCTCGAGACTCGGCGAGCAGATGGGATGGGGGCTTCGTCAACAGCGACCGGACCTACCCGACCGAACGTGCTTGCGCGACGCCGTCAACACCTTCTTCTACGTCAAGCCCGAGACCCTGCCGACTGCTGCTCCGTCAACGGGGCTGTCGTCCGAACCGCACAACTTCTCGCGCGTCTTCACGGCGGCATTCATGCGCGTGCTCGACGAGATGTTGAAGGCGCACGACGTCGCGCGCACACCAGCGATCGTGCGCAAGGTTGCGGCGACGTCCGCCGCGATGCTGATCGCCGCGATCCGCGTTGCGCCGGTCGTCGATGCCTACTACCACGCCGTCGCGCTCGCGATGGTCGGGGACGCCGCTCGCCGCGAGAAGGGGCTCTACCACAAGGCAGTGACGACTGCGTTCGTACGCACCGGCATCATCGCGGTGGCCGAAGCCGCGCAGGCGGCCAAGGCTCCGAAGAAGCGGACGACGCGTGCGCATACCGTCGGTGCAGCCGCCATCGAGCGGGGCGCCGCGCCACCGTTGATCGTCGCTGCAGGCGTGATGAACCTCGTCGCGTTCGGCATCGACGCGGAGTTGCACCTCGACCTCGGCGAAGCTGGCGAGGTGTCTCCCCGCCGCCGCGGCGCGGTTGCCAACACGGCCGACGACACCGGCGCGACGATCACCGCGACCAACGCCGCGCACTTCTTCGTCGAGGACCTGTTTCGCCGCAATCGACTCGACCTGACGAGCGATGATCGGGCCGCTGGCGTGCCGTTGCAGAACTCGAAGTCCGCGACGCACACGTTCCATCGCGCCGACGGCGCTTTGCGCATCAGGCGGTTACGTGTCGATTGCGGCTTCGACATCACCTGACCAACCCGCGGGTCGCTACCGCGGACCCGATCTGGGTGCCAATCTCCCGCGTCGCCGCTGAACCCAGGAATCAGTGGCGCCCAGATCCGTCGGCGGCGAGGTCAGGCGGCGAGGTCAGGCGGCGAGGTCAGGCGGCGCTGAACCGCTTGCGCCGCACGATCTGCTCACCCGTCGGCTGCTCGATCACTTCGTGCGTTGCGCCGGGTGGCATCTCGCCGTCGGCACCGAGCTGAACCGCTTCACCCCTCGCGATCGTCGCGTCGATGAACGCGCGTTCGGCATCGGTCAACTGCGATGCCGGCTCGGCAGCCGCCGGCTTGGTGGACTTCGTTTTGGTCGACTTCGACTTGGCACGTCCCGCTGACGCGGCCTTCGTCTTCGTTTTCGTCTTGGAAGCCTTTGCGCCGGACCCCGCCTCGTGTTGTGGCTTCGTCATGTCGCCTCCGACGTCTTGCGATCGGAGAGCAGTCTATCGGTCGCCCCCGAATGGTCGATCGGTCAACGCCAGTTCGCGACCACGATCCACGCCGTCATCGCGCAGAACGCGACAGCAATCGACCAACGATTTCGCGGCGCGAGCACACGCTCCGACACGATGACCACCGCAACGGGTACGCCGAGCGTCGGCTGGGCGACGGCGAGTGCCATCGGCGCCCAGCACGTCGACACGCATCGCGACGCGGCAACCGCTCCGAGATCGACGGCGCGCACCCCCGCCGAGCCAGGAAACAGCGGCCGTGAGACGGCACACGCAGACAGCCGGACAGAACGTCGGCGGCTCATCACATCGAGCGCACACCACGTGGCGAGAACTACGGCAACAGCCTCCGCGGGGGCAATCCGCACGGCAACCTCGGTCACGACGTGGAGCACCGCGCCGGCAGCGATCCATGCACCGATGAACGCGCCATATGCGGCAGCAATGCAACGAGACGACGTGCACCACAAGGATGATCGTCCGGCGCTGACGCACACCGGGATCGCAAGCGGGCTCATCATCGCCACCGACATCGACGAGGTCATCAGCAGGTGATGGACGTGCCCGGTGCCTGCATCGCGTGACAGCGCGAACACCGCGGCCCATCCGAGACATGTCCCAGCAACGGCAAGAACCGACGGCCATCGGACGAGGACGGGCGCTCGCCACGCAGGTCCGGTCGTGCCGGGGCGCGTTGTTGATCGATCGATTGCCTCGGTCATGAGGCGTGGACGGCGATGGTGCCGACGCGCACCGTCGGCGACGCCGCTGCCGCCGCGCCGCGCCGGCGCGGTCCGAGCCCACCGATGGGCAGCAGAACGACCTTGACGTTTGATCCATCGCCCTCAACGCGGCCGGTGATGTCGAAGACGTACCGCAGTCGCTGAGGTGATGAGGCGCGGACGGAGGTCGAGTGCTCGATCCCGAACAGCGACACGAGACCAACGCGGTGCGCTTCGAGGTCGGCCTCGGTCGGCTTGTTCGGCAGGTTGACGTAGACCCCGTACACAACACCCGGATTGACCGTGCCTTCGATGTCGGCAAGCTCGAGATGGAACTGCGTCGGCGCATCCCCGGCCGCGCCGCGTGCGCGACGCCGAGGCAACGGACCGACGGCGACGACGGCCTCAGCGCCATCGACCGTCAGCTCCGTCGGGGCATCGGTGCGGCCGACCATCACCGGCTTGCGCGCCATCAGCGGCTCGCCATCGGCGGCCGCGGCCGGCGCGGCACCAACGTGATGACCGAGGGAGTCATACGTGTAGTCAAGCTGATTCTCGGCATCGACGAGATCGCGGGCGCGCATGCGCACCGTCTTGCCGGCGTCGTCGCGCAAGCGGAACGAACGCGCCCGCCAGTCCTGCGTCGTCGGGTTCGCACGTCCCGCCAACCTCCACGTCTCCCACAGTCGGTCGATGTTGGCGTGATGCAGCCAGAAGATCGGATCGAGTGCGGCGGTGTCCGGGTCGGTCATCAGTCCGCCGTTGCCACCGACGAAGACGTGCATGATGTTGTGCGGTTGGTTCTCGAGGAGACCCGGAGCCGGTCCGAAGTGTGCGAACGCGGTCTTCGGGCCACCGAAGCCGACGGGAACGCTTGCCGCCGGCGTCGTGAACGTCGTCGACGCGGCAGCGACCGCCGATGACGTGACGCTGCTGGGGATCGTGGCGCCGTTGTTGATGCTCACGGCCGCGGTGCCGCCGTTGCGCTTCGCCACGAACAGAGGGTTCGCGGACCCGTCGGGAAGTGTCTTGGCGCGGAACACGCGCGGCAGTGAGTTCGCGCCTTGGGCCTCGTAGTTCCAGTACGGCAGTGCCCAATCTGCGGGACCGCCGGCCGCCACGACGAACGAGCGGACGATGCGCTCGAACTGGTACAGGTACGAGCGATGCCACGGCAGGAAGTACCACGTCGAGTGCTGGCATTCGTTCCATGGTGCGCCTGCCGGCGGCTGCGTGCCGGCGATCCCATGAATGGCGCCCTGATAGGTCCAGCTGCGCGAGTCCGTCAGCGGCAGTGCTTGCATCGCGCGCACGGCGTGTGCGTATCCGAGCGAGATCGGATCCCATGGATTGTTCGCCGTCCCGAGACTCCAGATGTTTCGCCGGATGAATGTCATCGGTACCTCCACGGCTCGTCGCTGCGGTCGCGATTATTGCGCTTCCGTGGAGGGGAGTCGCGCAACCGTCGAGCTGATACCGGTCAGGAACCGGCGAACGCGAAGCGTCGAGCGATCACGACCCGACGAACCCAGCGCACTGGCCGATGCCGGTGAGCGTGTACACATCGGCGGCAGGCGTCAACGCGATGGTGAACACGGGCGACGCAGCGTGGATGCGTCCAGCGGCGACGAGCTGGCCCATCGCGCCATACGTCCCGTGTTCCGCGGTGTACGCCTCTTCGGCGCGCGCCAGAGTCGCATGATCGCTCGCGCACACGGAGGCCTGTCCCCTGTCGGCGACTCCGGAGACGGCGAACACGACAACCGTGGCGAGGGCGCCGAGAATGACGATCACGACGAGGATCTCGATCAGCGTGAAGCCGTTGTCGGCGTGTCGGCGCCACTTTTCCATGTTCTGTCATCGACCGGTTGACACCCGCGCTTGAACAATCCATCGGGGTGCATCAGCATGGTGCGGGGCATCAGCACCACGAGAGGGGATCCGATGGCCAGGAAGAGCCTTGAAGATCTGGTCAGGCAGTCGAGCCTGAGCTTCACCGGCACGGTCAACAACGTCGAGGCGGCGACGATGAGCGATGTGCCGGTCGACAAGCGCACCGTCGTGATGCGGGTCGATGCCGTGTTGCACGCGCCGCCATCTCTGCGCAACCTCGTGGGCTCACAGGTGACGGTGCAGCTCGCCCCGCGGTCGAAGGTGCTGTCGGTCGACGAGACGGTGACGCTCTTCACCGAGCCGGTCGTGTTCGGTGACACGCTCGCGGTTCGCGAGATCGGCCGGTTGCCGGCGAATGCGATGGCGTCGCGAACGATGGCCGCAGCGGCATCGGGAACGATGGTGTTGGAAGACGTGGCGAAGCAGGTTGCCGACAGCGACCTCGCCGACCACGCCCGCGGCGCTGACGCGGTCGTCGTCGGACGGGTCGCCGGCTTGACGAAAGCCGACAGCAGCACGCTGCTGGAACACGATCCCGACTGGTGGGTTGCGACGGTCGAGGTGAGTCAGGTGGTGAGGGGCAAGCTGCGGCGCGGCGATCTCCGTGTTCTCTACGCGAACAGCCAGGACGTTCGCTGGCGAGACCACCCCAAGCCGCGCGCCGCACAGGAAGCCGCGTGGATACTGCACCTCGCCGACCCCAAGATCAGCAAGGCGGCGCGATACGTGCTCGCGGACGCGGCCGACGTGCAGCCCGTGCAGTTCATCGAATCATTGACCGGGGGCGCGTGATGGTGACGGTCCGCGTCGTCAACATGATTCCGCGGTCGCTCAGTGGCGAGCACAGCCAGGACAGTGAGCCGAACATCGCGGTGAATCCGGAGAAGCCGAGCGAGATCGTCGCGACGGCGTTCACGGCATCACCGGTCGGCGGATCGTTCGCGCCGATCTATGTGTCGACCGATGGCGGTACGACGTGGTCGCTGCGCAACGTCGTGCCGGGCAACGGCAGCTTCGGCACCGGCGACATCACGGTCGGGTTCTCGACGACCGGTGGCGTCCTCTACGCGGGCACGTTGAACGGCTCGACGGGACGCCTCAACATCCTGCGCACGTCCAGCTTCACGTCGACCACACCGATGACGGTGCTCGTCGACCGCGACAACGAGGACCAACCATGGGTGGTCGTCGGCACCGTCGTCGTCGGCGGAGCATCGCGTGATCGTGTGCTGATCGGCAACAACGACTTCAACCAACCGTCGGGCCAGACGGCCACGGTCGACGTGTCGCAGAACGCACGAAGCGGAGCAGCGCCCGCAGGATTTTCGCCGCGCCGTGTGGAGCGCCGGCCGACCGGCGGCCAGGACGGGCCGCCGATCCGGTTGGCACTCCATCCGGACGGCACCGCGTACGCCGGGTATCACCGCTGGGTCAAGGCCTCGGGCTCCGACGTCACGGTCGACATCGTGATGACGCGCGACGACAAGGGGGGCGCGGGGACGTCACCGTTCGGTGCTCTCGTCGACGCTCGTGACGGGCTCGTCGGCCAACGGATCGCCGCCGGACGGTTCGTCAAGTGGAACGGCAACATGGGGCAGGAACGCCTCGGCGGCGACCTCACAGTCGCGGTCGATCCGTCCAATTCCAGCGACGTATGGGTCGCGTGGTGCGACCGCGTCGGCGGAGCAAAGGGCACCGACTGGACGATGCACCTTCGCCGATCGACCGACCGAGGACAGACGTGGTCCGCCGACCTGCGAACGGTGCGGAACGCGAAGAACCCGAGCGTCGCGGTCACGACAGCAGGAGTCGTCGGTCTGCTCTTCCAGCAGTTCACCGGGACGCGTTGGGTCACGCAACTCGAGACGACCACCAACGGTTTCGCTTCGGCGCCGACCTCGATGGTGCTCCACACCGCGCCGGCGACGACACCGGCGCGGCAGTTCTTCCCGTACCTCGGCGACTACGTCCGCGTGATCGCTGTCGGTAAGGACCTGTACGGCGTGTTCTCGGGGAACAACACGCCGGACACCGCGAACTTCCCGAGCTCCATCGTCTATCAACGAAACGCGAACTGGGTCACACGAACGCTGCTCGACATCGACAACCTCACCGTCGTCGACCCGTCGATCGACCCGTTCTTCTTCCACTGGACGGCGTGAGCGAACGTGCGACGGGCCCGACGGGCGCCCGGCGGCCGTCGACGTTCCGTTGTGCGGTAGTTCACCGGGTGCGATGATGGTCCGATGTCGCTACGGGGCCGTTCGTGATCTTCACCCAGCACTACCTCGCCTGCCTGTCCCACGCGTCGTACTTCATCGGCGACGAGACGACGGGTCGGGCCGTCGTCGTCGACCCCCAGCGAGATGTGGGCGAATATCTCGACGAGGCAGCGGCCAACGGCCTCGTCATCGAGCGAGTGATCGAGACGCACCTGCACGCCGATTTCCTGAGCGGACATCTGGAGCTCGCGGCCGCGACGGGAGCGGCGATCTCGTACGGTGATGGCGCCGAAGTCGAGTTCGCGATGGAGCCACTGCACGACGGTCAACGAATCTCGCTCGGTGATGTCGTCCTCGAGATCGTTGCGACTCCCGGTCACACACCGGAGTCGATCTGCATCGCCATCTACGAGCACGCCGACGACGCCGCGCCGTTCGGCTTGCTGACTGGTGACACGCTGTTCGTCGGCGACGTCGGCCGGCCCGACCTCCTCGCCTCCATTGGCGGGGATCACTCCGCCGATTCGTTGGCGCGGGAGTTGTACCGATCACTGCACGACAAGGTGCTCGTGCTGCCCGACGAGACGCGAGTGTTCCCGGCGCACGGCGCCGGTTCGTCGTGCGGCAAGCAACTGTCCACCGAGACGAGCTCGACGATTGGCGAGCAGCGCCGGACGAACTACGCGCTCCGGTCGATGAGCGAGGACGCGTTCGTTGCTGTCGTCACCGAAGGCCAGCCTTCGAAACCGCACTACTTCGAGTTCGAGGTGCAACGAAATCGAGAGGTCCGCCCGTTGCTCGACACGGATGCGCCCGAGCCGATGACGCTCGATGATGTGCTGCGACTTCGCGATCGCGGAGCCGTCCTTCTCGATGCGCGCGAGCCGGCCGATTTTGCCGCTGGGCACCTGCGCGGCGCGATCAACGTCGGACTACAGGGCCGGTTCGCGGAGTGGGGCGGCGACGTGCTGCTGCCGGACCGCGGCGTCGTCCTCGTCGGCGACCCCGCACTCGCGTCGGAGGCGAAGCTGCGGCTCGGCCGGGTCGGATACGACCGCGTCGCCGGTCAGTTGGCCGATCCCGCTGAGCTCTTCGTCACCAGACCCGACCTCGTCGAGAGGAGCTCGCGATTGTCGATCGAACAGCTCGCCGAGCTACGTGGCCTCGAGCCGGATCTACAGGTGGTCGACGTTCGCGGACCGGGCGAAACCGCCGGCGGCACGCTCCCGGGTGCCCGCGAGATACACCTCGCGGTGCTCACCGATTCGTTGGCGGCGCTCGATGCCACGGCGCCGGTGGTCGTCTATTGTGAGAGCGGCTACCGATCGCAGATCGCCGCGAGCGTGCTGCTCGAAGCGGGCTTTGCCGACGTCTCCGATCTGGTCGGCGGGTTCCACGCGTGGGAGAGCGCCGGCTTGCCGACGTCGATCGGTGCTTCGTCGATCGACACCGGCAGAACCCCGAGCGTCGGCGCCCGCCAAGCCCGTGCCCTCGTCGAGAGTGGTGCTCTCTTGATGGACGTTCGCGAGCCGGAGGAGTGGCACGTGCAACACGCGCCGGACGCCGTGCTCGTGCCAATGGGCCAGGTTCGGGAGCGACAGTCCGAGTTGCCGAAGGATCGCCGGATCGTCGTGGTGTGCCGGTCCGGTGGTCGCTCCGCGGCGACCACCGAATCGCTGCGGACGTGGGGGTTCGACGCCGTCAACCTCGCTGGCG
>DASWRR010000699.1:0-4354 GCA_036403055.1 Ilumatobacteraceae bacterium
CTACAGCGCATGTTGCAACCTCGACCTCGGTTTGCTCGGTCTCGCAGGCTGACGAAGAACCCTGGCAGTCTTCAACCGTGAGGCGATTCATACTTCGTCGACTCGCGGCCATGCCACTGCTGCTGCTCGGAATCGTCACGATCGCGTTTTGCATCTCGCGGCTGATACCAGCCAACCCGCTGGCCTCGATCGTCGGTGAACGAGCGCTCAACAACCAGAAGGTCGTCGCCGCGGCGAAGGCCCGCTGGGGGCTCAACGGCTCGCTGCCGGAGCAGTACTTCGTCTACATGAAGAACCTGTTCACCGGCGATCTCGGGACCTCGTTCCGGACGCGGCAACCGGTGACATCGGACTTGCTGCACCGGCTTCCGGCGACGCTCGAGCTCGCCGCGGGCGCGCTCGTGGTCGGCGGCATCGGTGGCGTTGCGTTGGGCGCGTACGCGGCGAGCAAGAAGGACGAACCGGCCGATCACTTCAGCCGCGGGTTCGCCCTGCTCGGATCGTCGCTGCCGGTGTTCTGGATCGGCCTCGTCTTCCTGTTCGTGCTCTACGCCCGACTCGGGTGGTTTCCCGGGCCGGGACGACTGCCACCTCGCACGAAGCCACCCGATCACGTCACCGGCTTCTACACGATCGATTCGTTGCTCGACGGAAACCTGACTCTGTTCCGGCAATCGCTGTACCGGCTGGTGATGCCGTGCATCGTCCTCGGATGGGCATACATGGGTCAGCTGTCGCGGCTCGTTCGCGCCGCGATGCTCGATGAGATCAATGCGGACTACGTGAGGACCGCGCGAGCGAAGGGTCTCGCCGAGCGCCTCGTGATGCGCCGCCATGTGTTGCGCAACGCGTGGCTTCCGACCCTCACGATCCTCGGCTTCTCCTTCGCCCAACTGCTGACCGCGTCGGTCCTGACGGAGACGATCTTCCAGTGGAACGGGATCGGTTCGTACGCGGTGCAGGCCGCCAACACCCTCGACTTCCCGGCTGTGAACGGCGTCTCGTTGTTCGCCGGCTTGGCGTTCTTGCTCGCCAACCTGACCACCGACGTGCTGTACGCCGTCGCTGATCCAAAGCTGCGGCTGGCATGAGCCTGCTGTCGGTGGAACCGCGTGCGATCGCGACCGCACGACCACGGTCGACGTGGAAATCGCCGTGGCTGCGCGTCACGGTGATCGGTGGCATGGTTGTCGCCGTCTTCTGGTTCGTCGTGCTCTTCACCGTCCAGTGGTGGGCGCCGTACGGTCCGCTCGAGGCGGTGGGCAAGCGGCTGCAGGGGCCGAGTGCGCATCACTGGCTCGGGACCGACGCGCTCAGTCGTGATGTTTTCACCCGCACTCTGTACGGCGCACGCCAGACGCTGCCGGTCTCGCTTGCAGTGATCGTCTGCGCGGTGTCGATCGGGACGGCGCTCGGCGCGCTCGCAGGGTTCGTCGGCGGACGTGTCGACAGCGTCGTGATGCGTCTCGTCGACGTCACGCTCGCGTTCCCGCCGATCTTCCTTGCGATGGCGGTCGCCGCCGCGCTCGGTTCGGGATTGCGCAATGCGTTCTTCGCGATGGTGATCGTGTGGTGGCCGATCTACGCGCGGCTGATACGCGGTCAGGTACAGGCGGTGA
This sequence comes from Ilumatobacteraceae bacterium, assembly GCA_036403055.1. Taxonomy (GTDB): domain Bacteria; phylum Actinomycetota; class Acidimicrobiia; order Acidimicrobiales; family Ilumatobacteraceae; genus JAENVT01. The sequence continues at coordinate 1,620 of DASWRR010000699.1, forward strand.
AGCACCGCGATCACATCCAGGCCGCTGTCTCCATCGGCGCGACGCGATGGCGAATCTTGCGCAAGCACGTGCTGCCGCTGTCCTTCACACCGGCGCTCATCAATGCCACGCTCGACCTCGGGCAGGTCGTGATCCTCACTGCGACGCTCAGCTTCCTCGGGCTCGGCGCGAAGCCGCCGTCACCCGAATGGGGCGCCATGATCACCGACGGTGCCCGGTTCTTCTACCAGTGGTGGATCGCGGTGGCACCCGGCATCGCAATTCTCACTGTCGCAATGGCCTTCAACTTCCTCGGCGACGCGCTGCGCGACTCGTTGGATGTGAGGGCCAAGCGGTGACCGAGTCGTCGACGACAGCGTTGCTCGAGATCCGCGACCTGGATGTGCGCTTCGCGGTACGCGGCGGTGAGGTGCACGCAGTTCGCGGCCTCGACCTCTCGGTGCACCGCGGCGAGGTTGCTGCGGTCGTCGGTGAGTCGGGGTCGGGCAAGAGTGCGTCGATGTTGGCGGCACTTGGGCTGCTCGACGTCAACGCGGTCGCCGCTGGATCCGTTCGCTTCGACGGGAGGGAGCTGCTGACCGCGCCGCCGTCGGTGCTGCGCGGAATACGCGGTGGACGAATCGGGATGATCTTCCAGGATCCGATGACATCGCTGAACCCGGTGCTCGAGATCCGCCGCCAGATCGCCGAGGCGGTGATCACCCATCAGCACGTCACGCCCCGTCAAGCGGAGGCAAAGGCGGTGGAGCTGTTGGAGATGGTGTCGTTTCCCGACGCGGTTCGACGGGCGCGTTCATATCCGCACGAGCTGTCGGGCGGGATGCGCCAGCGCGTCATGATCGCGACGGCGCTGGCGAACGATCCCGACATCTTGATCGCCGACGAGCCGACTACAGCGCTCGACGTCACGGTCCAGGCACAGATCCTCGACCTGCTCCGGTCGCTGCGACTGTCACGCGACCTCGCCATCGTTCTGATCACGCACGATCTCGGCGTTGTCGCCGGTCTCGCGGACACCGTCCACGTGATGTATGCCGGGCGCATTGCCGAGTCCGGTCCGGTCGTCGACATCTTCCACCGCCCGCAGCACCCGTACACCGCCGGCTTGCTCGCCTCGTTGCCGCGCCTCGATCGCCCCGACCGCGAGCTCACACCGATCGGCGGCATCCCTCCGCGGCTGTACGAGGCGCCCGTCGGTTGCGCGTTCGCGCCGCGCTGCGTCTACGCGGTCGACGCCTGTTCGGCCTCGGAGCCGCTGCTGCAACCGGTCAACGATTCACTCGTCGCCTGCGATGTGCTGCCACTCCGGGAACCGCTCAGCGAGGTCGCGAGGTGAGCGTCGACTCCATCCAATCACCACTCGTGCAGGTACGTGATCTCGTCAAGGAGTTCGAGCTGCGTCGGACGTCGTGGCGCACGAGCGCAGCCACTGTCCAGGCGGTCTCCGGAGTGTCGTTCGACATCCGCGCCGGCGAGGCGCTGGCCTTGGTCGGCGAATCCGGATGCGGCAAGAGCACGACGGCGCGTTGCGTGTTGCGACTGATCGAGCCGAGCAGCGGATCGGTCCGCTTCGACGGCGTCGAACTCACCGATCTTTCCGCGTCCGATCTGCGCGACGCTCGACGACGATTTCAAATGGTGTTCCAGGACCCGTACACATCACTGAATCCGAGGATGACGGTCGGCGACATCGTGGGAGAGCCGTTGCTCGTCCATGGCGCGACATCCGCCGAACAGGCCGAGCGGGTCGCCGAGCTGCTCGACCAGGTGCAGCTGGGCGCCGACGCGGTCGATCGGTATCCGCACCAATTCTCCGGCGGCCAGCGGCAACGCGTCGGCATCGCTCGCGCCCTTGCACTTTCGCCTGATCTCGTTGCCCTCGACGAGCCGGTGTCGGCGCTCGACGTCAGCATCCAAGCGGAGATCATCCGTCTGCTCCAACGCCTTCGCGACGAGCTCGGTCTCGCCTATCTCTTCATCGCCCACGACCTCTCGGTTGTCCGCCATCTCAGCCATCGGGTCGCCGTGATGTACCTCGGCAAGATCGTCGAGCTCGCGCCGGCCTCCGAGCTGTACAGCCGGCCCGCGCACCCGTACACGAAAGCGCTGCTCTCGGCGGCGCCGATCCCTGATCCGCTCATCGAGCGCGATCGAGCGCGGATCGTTCTCACCGGCGACCCACCGACGCCGACCGATCCACCGAGCGGGTGCCGGTTTCGGACGCGTTGCTGGCGCGCCGAGGAGATCTGTGCGCAGGTCGAGCCGCCGCTCGTCGACATCGCCGACGGGCACCGCGTCGCATGCCACTTCAACCTGTGGACGTGAGACTTCTGGCGCGAAGTCGTACGAACTCAGGAAAGCATGCGTCTGGCACGAGCCTTCACGCGTGGCACGAGACGGTTGATCTCACGAAGCGGCGCGGTCACCCGCCACGAACGACTCGCCAGCACCTTCGTCAGTTCGGGCCCGCCCGCACGAAGCTCGGCACGAACTGCCGCATGCTCGGACGCCGACGGCAGAAGACCATCCTCGGTGACGACCGGTACTGACGTCGCGACCAACGGATCCGACACGCGCAGGATCGCGAAGAACTCGCCGCCGACGGAATCCGAGCACGACTCGAGCGAGAACGGCACGAGGTGAAGCCGTGTCAGCGCACCGAAGATCCGGGTGAACGACGACGGTGTGAACATCCAGCAGTGCACGTCGAGGTAATCGCCTGACGTCGCCGCGGT
>DASWRR010000700.1:0-1547 GCA_036403055.1 Ilumatobacteraceae bacterium
TTGTCGGGTGGCGCATCGCGCGACACGTGGCGCTTCGAGGCGGACGGACGCCCGCTCGTGTTGCAACGTCAGCGCCAAGGTGATGTCCGCGACCTCTCGGTCGAGATGGCCACCATTCGTGCTGCTGCAGCGGCGGGAGTACCTGTGGCCACGATCGTGGCGGCGTCGGCCGAGGCGACGCAACTCGGCGCGGCCTACATGATCCTCACTCACATCGACGGCGAGACCACGCCTCGGAAGATCCTTCGTGACGAGCGCTTCGCGAAAGCGCGCCGACTTCTTCCCGCCCAGTTGGCGAAGGCGCTGGTTGCCGTTCACTCGATCGACAGCCGTTCCGTGCCGGGGCTGTTCGATGTCGATCAGATCGAGCACTACCGCCAGGTACTCGATGAACTGGGTGAACCCCATCCCACGTTCGAGCTGGCGCTGCGCTGGCTCGAGGCCAACCGGCCGAGGCCCACCGGTGACGTCGTGGTGCACGGAGACTTTCGACTGGGCAACTTCGTCGTCGGCGACGAGGGGCTGCGCGCCGTGCTCGATTGGGAGCTGGCTCACGTGGGCGATCCGATGGAGGACCTCGGCTGGCTGTGCGTGAAGTCGTGGCGCTTCGGTTCGGCGCTGCCCGCCGCCGGTCTCGCCGACTACGACGAGCTCTTCGCTGCCTACGGGGCTGCCGGCGGCGGCGCGGTGGATCGTGATGTGGTTCGCTGGTGGGAGGTCCTCGGCACGATGAAGTGGGGGATCATGTGCATCGCTCAGGCAGCCGCGCACCGCACCGGCGTGACGCGCAGCCACGAGCTGGCGGCGATCGGCCGGCGCGTCTGCGAGAACGAACACGACCTGTTCCTCGCGCTGGACGGTCACTGGTGATGCCGCACGACGTCCCGACCGCGGCCGAGCTCGTCGAGTCGGTGCGCGAATGGCTGCAGAACGACGTCATGCCTGCGGCGGAGGGTCGTTTGCGGTACGACGCGCGCGTGGCCGTCAACGTCCTGGCCATCGTCGAGCGCGAGCTCTCCCTCGGTAGCCACCAGCAACAGGCTCATGTCGACCGTCTGGCCCGGCTCGGTGTGGCCGACGACGCCGCCCTCGCCGCGGCGATCAGGTCTGGTGCGCTCGACGGTCGTCTCGACGAAGTGCGCCAGTTGGTGTGGCAGTCGGTGCGCGACAAGCTCGCCGTGGCCAACCCCAAGTATCTCGACTCACCGTGACGGGCTGAGCGTCACTGGCTGACCGGCGGCGAGCTGGCCGCAGGCGGCGTCGATGTCGGTGCCGCGATTGCGTCGCACCGTGGCGTTGACACCGGCCGCCTCGAGCCGATCGCGGAAGTCGTGAACGCGCTTCAGTGGTGAGCCAACCGTTGGGTAGCCGGGTGTCGGGTTGAGGGGGATCAGGTTGACGTGCGCGGGCAGTCGGAAGCGAAGGCACAGCTCGGCCAGCTCCGCAGAGTCGCTGGGTCGGTCGTTGACGCCATCGATCATCGCCCACTCGAAGCTCAGTCGTCGGCCCTTCACGGCGAGGTAGTCGGCGCAGGCAGCCATCAGATC
>DASWRR010000701.1:0-3077 GCA_036403055.1 Ilumatobacteraceae bacterium
TACCGCCCGCGACGACAGCGATGACGGCGAGCGCCGTCGCGGCCAGTCGCCCGGGACCGAACCAGACGACCCACTCGCGAAACCGCTCGAGCAGCGATCGCGGTGGCGCGGGACGAGGCAGACTCGGTTCCATGACGATCCCTCCGCTGATTGCCTCGGCCGGCGCGCCCGGCACCGCTGGCTAGCTATTGGGGGAAGTCACAGCCGGACACTATCGACGGCCGCCGTTGTTCACTACGAGGCGATGCGTTCCTGCAACTCGTCGCGCACGGCCGTCGTCAACGAACGGCGGGCAACCCAATCGGCTTCGATCTCGAGCGGAATGCGCAAGTACGCGCCGCGATGATCCTTGCCACGAATGCGCCACAGCGCGTACGGACCCAGATAGCGCACGCCGAAGCCGACGACGCCGAACCGCTTCCACTGCCGAACGTGGACGAGTTCGTGACGCAGCAGATACGGCGTCGCCTTGCCACGGCGAACGATCACGAGGCGCCCGATCGTGATGCCATCGGCACCTCTCGGAACAGGCCCACCCTCCCACAAGCGGTAGCCGTCCCGATGTTCGATGCGACGTTCGATCGGCACGACGAAACCCTAGCTCCAAATCTCAGTACAGACGGGCTGTCAGTTGTTTTCGGTACGCCGCCGTGCGCTGATCCTCAGGGCCCATCAGCTCCAAGATGTCCACGAACTGCTGTCGCGCCTCGTCGTCGGTCTTCACCTTGTCGAGCAGCGCGGTCAGTCGCGCGTCGTAGTCGTCGTCGACCAATGCCGACGTCGTGCTGACTCGCGCCGCGGCTGCGACCCGACGGGTGCGCTCCGTCTCGGGAATGCGAGCGAGGAACGACAGCGCTTGGTCACCTTCGCCACGAGCGACGAGCAGCTCTGCGAGTGCGACGATGGCGTCCTCGTTGGCCGGCTCGAGCTCGAGGACGGCGCGGTACGCGCCCTCCGTCCCTTCGGCCATCAACGACGCGACCGTTCGGTCGGCCTCGGACGGCAGCAGGTTCGCGACGAACTCCTCAATGACGTGTGCCGGATGTGCACCGACGAAGCCGTCGACGACTTCGCCGTTCTTCAGTGCGTAGACCGCTGGGATCGACTGCACTTGGAAAGCTTGTGAGATGCCGGGGTTCTCGTCGACGTTGACCTTCGCCAAGATCACTTCGCCGTTCGTGGCATCGGTGACTTGCTCGAGGACCGGTCCGATCGTCCGGCAAGGACCACACCAAGGCGCCCACAGATCGACGACCACGGCAGCCGTCTTCGAGCGTTCGACGACCTCGGTCTGGAATGTTGCGTCGGTGACATCGATGGCCATGACCGCACGATACCGGGATACCGTACGGGCAGCATGAACCAGGTGCCGGGCATCAATGTCGAGCGTGTGACCGAGTGGTTGCAATCCAATGTCGCCGACGCCACGGGACCGTTCACGTTCGATGTGATCGCCGGCGGCCACTCGAACCTGACGTACCGCGTCGTCGGCTCCGACGGCACCGCGTACGTGCTCCGGCGACCGCCGTTGGGCCACCGCTTGGCGAGCGCCCACGACATGAGCCGAGAGCATCGGATCATCTCGGGCCTCCAGCGCTCCGCCGTACCGGTTCCTCCGGCGCTCGGGTTGTGCACGGACGACTCCGTCAACGACGGACCGTTCTACGTGATGGGGTTCGTCGACGGCAACGTCGTGCGCGATCGCGAAGCCGCCGAGCGAACGCTGACACTCCGAGCCCGCCGGCGCGCCAGCGAGTCACTCGTCGACACCGTGGCGTCGATTCATGCGGTCGACCTCGACGCCTGCGGCCTTTCGGATCTCGGCAAGCACGAGGGCTACATCGCACGGCAGCTCAAGCGGTGGTACGGCCAGTGGAACGATCAGAAGACACGTGACGTTCCGGCGATCGATCTGGCCCACGACGCGTTGTCGGAACGAATTCCCGAACAGGGTCCGGCGACGTTGGTGCACGGTGACTACCGACTCGACAACTGCATCGTCGGCGACGACGGATCGGTGCGCGCCGTGCTCGATTGGGAGATCTGCACGCTCGGCGATCCGCTCGCCGATGTCGGCCTGCTGTTCGTGTACTGGACCGGCCCTGGCGACGAAGCGTCGGCGTGGGGAGGGTCGGCGACCACTGCGGAGGGCTTCCTCGATCGACAGGAACTGGCCGACCGCTACGAGCTCGCCACCGGGCGCGACCTGACACAGCTGCCGTTCTACGTCTCTTTCGCCTACTGGAAGTTGGCCTGCATCCTGCAAGGTGTCTACTACCGCTATCTCGGCGGCGCGCTCGGTGCGCGCGATGCCGCGGAGCTCGAACCGTTCGTTGCCCAGATCGACGGTGCCGCGGCCAAGGCCGCGGAGTGTCTGGAGGCCCTCTCGTGAGCGATCCGTACGTTCTGCACCAGCCCTTGCCATCCCTCGACCGGCCGGTGATGGTCGTGATGCTGACAGGCTGGATCGACGCGAGCAGCGCCGGGGCCGCGGCAATGGCGACGGTGCAGGAGGAGTGGTCCGTCCGACCGTTGGCGACGTTCGACGGCGATACGTTCATCGACTACCGCGCCCGCCGACCGACCATGGAGCTCCGTGAAGGAGTCAACGTTCGGCTGCTGTGGGCGGACATCGAGCTGCACGTCGGACGCGACTCGGCGGGCCACGACGTGCTGACGCTCAGCGGACCGGAGCCCGACTCGCAGTGGCGCAGGTTCGCGGACGTCGTCTCGACGTTCGCCGTCGACCTCGGAGTTCGCCAGATGATCGTGCTCGGCGCGTACCCGTTCGCCGCGCCGCACACCCGCGATCCGCGGTTGTCGAGCAGCTCGCCGTCGGCCGATCTCGTCGACAGCGTCCCGTACCTCAAGAACTCGGTCGACGTTCCCGCGGGAATGGGAGCGGTCCTCGAGCACGCGTTCAGCGACAAGGGCATCCCCGCGCTCGGCATCTGGGCACAGGTCCCCCACTACGTCAGTGCGATGAGCTATCCAGCTGCGACGCTCGCTCTCCTGACCGGATTGCAGGACGTCGCCGGACTGCACATCGACGCGTCGGTGCTCCGGCAAGAGACCGC
>DASWRR010000702.1:0-9091 GCA_036403055.1 Ilumatobacteraceae bacterium
GGCACGCTCACCATGTTCGGCGTCTCGTCGTTGTACCACTGCGTTCGTTGGCACGATCGCGGGCGATCGATCATGCGCCGCCTCGACCATTCGGCGATCTTCCTCGCGATCGCCGGCGCCTACACACCGATCATGGCCGTCGCCCTCGACGGTTGGCAGAAGGTCGTCGTGCTGTGCGCTGCATGGGGTGGCGCAGTTGTCGGCGTGTCGATGGAGTGGTTGCCGATGAAGGTGCCGCGTGCGTTGTTCACCGCGGTGTACGTCGTGGTCGGCTGGTCGGCCTCCGTCGCGTTCCCGCAGCTGTACCACAACCTCACCGGCGTCGGGTTCGGATTGGTCCTGGGTGGCGGCATCTTGTACACGCTCGGCGCAGTCGTCTACGCGATCAAGCGGCCGAATCCATGGCCCCGAGTCTTCGGCTTCCACGAGATCTTCCACCTCTTCACCGTTGCCGGCGCGGGCTGCCATCTCGCCGCGATCGCGTTCTACGTCGTGCCCCTGATGTAGTTGTCACGGACCCGTTGCCGCGCCGCCTCGATGCCCCTGCTGCCAGCCGGCGTCAGGTCACTGCTCGAGCTTGCGTAAACGGTCGATGCGCTTGTCCCACAGGCCCGCGGTGTCGAGGATCCATCCGACTGCCGTGGCGAGCGGCTGCGGTGTGACCCGATAGCGAACCTCGCGCCCGGCGCGCTCGTGGTCGAGGAGTCCTGCTGCCTCGAGCACCTGCAGATGCTTGAGCACAGCTTGTCTCGTCAACGGCGTCGTCTCGGCGAGCGCCGTGGCCGTGGCCGGGCCCTTCGTCAGAAGTCGCTCGACCAGCATTCGCCGCGTCGGATCGGCGAGCGCTCCGAACAGTGTGTCGAGTGCGCCGACGTGCTCGTCCACGTTCGACGCGGAACGAGTCACGCCATCACTGTGCAGTGAAGCGCCATCAACCACAGCGACACGAGCCTCACGTCCCACGCGACTCCCGCCGACATCGACGTCGCGCTCCGCATCGCCATCGACTCGGTCGCCCCGACGAACCGCTCGGTGATGTGCAGTTGCGACCGCCCACCCGGCAGTTCGACGATCGTGAGATCGACGAACGAACCGCGCAACGGATCGTCGTCGTCCCACCACGAGAAGGCGACCCCGGAGCGATGCGCGATCGCGTCGATCCGCACACTGCGCGTTCGCCCATCCTCGACCGCCGATCCGGTCGACCCAGGTGCGACCTCGACATGCGCGTCGTCGACCAGCCACGACTTCCAGCCCTCTCGGGTCGAGATCCGGTCCCACAACTCGTCGATGTCGATCTCGAGATCGGCGCTGCGTTCGATGGTGAGCTCGTCATGTTCCGGCATGCGACCAATCTACCGCAACTACAAGGTTGCACCTCGTCGTCGCCGGCTGTACTGTGAACTGCAACCGATTAGTTGCACTTAGACGCGAAGGAGAACCGAATGCTGGTACCGACTGTCATCGAGAGCACGAGTCGTGGCGAGCGCGCGTTCGACATCTACTCACGGCTGCTGGTGAATCGCATCGTGTTCCTCGGTGCGGCGATCGACGACAACGTCACGAACGTCGTCGTGGCGCAGCTGCTCCATCTCGAGAGTGAGAATCCGGACAGCGACATCGCGATCTACATCAACAGTCCCGGCGGCGACATGAACGGCCTCTTCGCGATCTACGACACGATGCGATTCATCAATCCCGACGTTGCCACGATCTGCGTCGGCCAGGCCGCATCCGCTGCGGCCGTCCTGCTCGCCGCTGGGACACCCGGCAAGCGTTATGCACTGCCGAACGCACGCGTCCTGATCCATCAGCCGCATGGGGGAGCGCAGGGTCAATCGACGGACATGGAGCTCGCCGTCGCCGAGATGGTCGAGATGCGCCGACGCATGGTCGACATACTCGTCACTGCGACAGGTCAGACGGCGCAACGAATCACGGCCGACATCGATCGCGATTACATCGTTCGCGGCGACCAGGCGATCGCGTACGGACTCGTCGACCATGTGATCGATCGACGGCAACTCCCGAGTGCGACGAAGGCGATCGCCGCTGCCTGACAGCGCGGTGGCACGTCGCCGACAAGGAACCGATCGCCGTCGGCGGCGACACCGATCTCCCGACAGTGGGATGATTCTCAGATGCTCGATCATCTCTCCATCCAGTGCTCCGACGTCGCAGCCAGCGCCTCGTTCTACGAAGCCGTCCTCGCACCTCTCGGCGGGGTGCGTGTGATGGATTTCGGGACCGTGATCGGATTCGGCGTACCACCGATGCCTGATTTCTGGATCGGTCCGCACGAGACCGGTGAGGGTTTCAAGGAGACGCACATCGCGTTCTCCGCTCCGACTCGTGAAGCGGTTCGAGCGTTCTATGAGGCGGCCCTCACCGCCGGAGCGCCGGCACTGCACGAGCCGCGATTGTTCCCGGAGTACCACCCCAACTATTACGGCGCCTTCGTACGCGACCCCGACGGCAACAACGTCGAGGCGGTCTGTCACTCACCGGAGTGAGAACAGCTTTCGCGTCGACGTGCTGCTGCCGACGCCCGGCGCGACGATCACCGGTACAGGGCAGACACGCAGCAACTTTGCCAATCCACCTCCGTCGAGCCCGGGCAGGCTGGCCGGCACGATGACGCGAGCGACCGTTCGATGTTGCAGAACATGGAAGATCTCGGCGATCGCGTCAGACCCCGACGTCGAGATCGTTTCGATGTCGTCGGTGCGCACCCCCACACGAGACACCACCTGATCGAGGTAGATCAGCCCGGCCATCGACACGTCGATCGCCTCCGCCACGGCGAACTCCTGCAACGCCGCCGCAGACGGACCGTCGAGCGTCAGCAGCAACGTCACCGCGCGATCTTCCGGACTCAGCACATCGAGACCACCCTCACCATCGGGGCTCGACGGGTCGATCAGCACGAGCGTTCTGGAATCGGTCGTCGTGTCATCCATGCGGTTCAGAGTACGGAACCAACGTTTCGTCATTCTTGCGGGGACATGAACACTCGGTCCGTCGTCGGGCGTCATGCGGCGAGTGCTTTCGGCGGCCTGTGGCAGTTCGTCGAGCCGTCGGGACGATCGATCGTCAGGACCCGATCGGCGGAGAGAGCAAACTTCCATCCGCCCTCATGCGCGAGGTGGTGATGTTTCGTGCACAGCGGCAGGAGATTTCCAATGTCTGTCGGACCGCGATTTCGGAAGTACGCGACGTGGTGAATCACGACGTAGTCCCACGCCACGCAACACCCTGGAACCGCGCAGCCCCGGTACATCGCGCGGAGCGCCCGACGCTGGGCGCGATTCGCGAGGCGTGTGGTGTCGCCGAGGTGAAGCCTGACGCCGTCGGCGCCGACGATGATCGGGGTGACCTCTGCCGTGCAGGCCATCCGCCGAATCGTCTCGATCGGGAGCTCGATCGGCAGTCCGCAGTCGATGACCGTTCCCGAGTGATGACCGGACGTGAGCGTGGTTGCGTCGATGAGGATCGACATGTCGATCCCGCCGGCCTGTGCGCCGTTGCCGTTCGTCATTGCCACGAGTGCGAGCGCACGCAGGTGGTGCTGCTTGTCGAGCGGATCGGTCGGCGCGTTCTCGGGCGTTGTCGCGTGGAACAGCTTTTCGATCGTCCGGATCAAGCGTGAGTGCAGCGTCGCACCGCTCTCCGGATCGAACTCGCCGTGCAAGCACCACATCCCGCTGGCGTTGTCGACCCACGTCTTGAGGTACGTCGCTCGTTGCTGCCGCGCAAGACGGTCGACGCCGTCGCCGCGTTGGCAGCGCAGCATCTCGTTGCGTACCGTCCTGGCGAACTCCGGTGGCGTCGTGCGTCCCGCGACGCCGGCAAGAAACTCACTGCGTTGCGCGAACAGTTGCTGCTCGACGTCGTCGAGCTTGCCGATCGCTCCTGCGATCACGTCGACATGGGCAGCAGACAGCGCCCCGTCCGCGAGCGCATCACCGAACGCCGGCATCGCATCGATCGCCGCACTTCGTTTGAACGTTTGCATCCCCTGACCAATTGACACCCGGGTTGCCGACGCAACGACATGCTCGGGAGAGATCGAAGGTGAGGCTGCAGCGAGGACCGCGAGGCGCTGAGCCGCACGGATCTTGCCGGCCTCTGCCCAGGCGATCACGCGGCTGAAGTCCTGGAGCACCCTCGTGCAACACTCGGCCGAAGCACCGCCGATGTCGGCAGAAGCTAGGTCGCCGACGACCTCGATGATGCTGGCGGGGTGATTCATGAATCGAACACTAGTTCGATTGGTTGTCGAAGTCAATTGATTGTTCGGGAATTCTTTGCATTCGATTGTGTCGGCTCGAGGCGATCCGTGGCCGTCGTTAACGTTCCCAAAGTGAGCGACTGCCCCGCCGACGACTTCGTGATCGTCACCGACCGACTCACGATGCGTCCACTAAAGGTCGTGGACGCAGACGAGATGGCGGGCGTGCTCGGCGATCCGTCCCTGCATGAGTTCACGGGCGGCACCCCCGCGACCGTCGAAGAACTTCGCCGCCGATATGCGCGATGGACGGCCGGCTCAGAGTCGATGGACGAGTCGTGGTTGAACTGGGTGGTGTCCCGCAAGGTCGACTCCGTTGCGGTTGGCACCGTGCAAGCCACCGTCGTCGGCCGCGACGCAACTCGGACTGCGTACATCGCGTGGACCATCGGACGGCCGTGGCAGCGTCAGGGCCTCGCCGGCGAGGCGGCCACAGCGCTCGTCGCGTGGCTTCGCAGTCGCGGTATCAAGACGGTGGTCGCGCATGTACATCCCGACCATGAAGCGTCCGCTCGAGTGGCGGCACGAGCCGGGCTACGACGTACCGACGAAATGGTCGATGGCGAAGTGGTGTGGCGAGCCGAGTGACGTCGGCACGGCGGCAACAGGAACAGTGACTCACTCGGTGTAGCGACGCGCGTTGGGCCGTTTGCCTTTGAGCAGTGTGCCGCGCAACGTTGCGATCACGTCATCGACGCGCTCTTCCGGAACGCCGACGATCGAGAACTGTTCGGTGATCTTGATCGGACCGATCTCGCGACCGCTGAGGTTGCTCTCGTTCGCGATGAGACCGACGAGATCACCCGGCCGGATGCCGACCTTGCGGCCGAGCGCGACGTAGATGAACCCGGTTCCCGCGGTGCCGCCGCGATGGTTGGGCGACGCTGGTCTCGGTCCCTTCGAGCCAGCTCGTTCACCGGGTCGACCGGCGCGTTCTGGGCGGTCGGGACGTGGACCGCGATCGACCTTGTGCGAGAAGTCGGGGATCTCCGCTTCGTCGACGGTCGCTCCGCCTGCTTCGTGGGCCAGCTTCACTGCTGCGAGCGCGATCGTGCGCATGTTGTGCTCTCCGGCGAGCGCGTTGAGCACGTCGTTGTAGTCGTCGAGATCATCGGACGCAAGCGCCTCGCGGACCGCGGCGACCGTCTGCTCGATCTGACGAGCCCGGAGGTCGGCCACCGTCGGGACCCGTTCGATCGCGATCTTCTGCTTCGTCAGCTTCTCGATGTTGAACAGCAGGCGCTGTTCGCGCGGCTCGGCAAGCGTGATCGCGACGCCTTGACGGCCGGCGCGCCCCACACGACCAATGCGGTGCACGTAGCTCTCTGCAGCGGAAGGAACGTCGTAGTTGACGACGTGCGTCAGCGTGTCGACATCGAGCCCGCGGGCGGCGACGTCGGTGGCGACGAGGAGCTCGGCCGTTCCATCGCGAAGTCGACCCATGACGCGATCGCGCTGCGGTTGATCCATGCCGCCGTGCAATGCCTCGGCGCGGTACCCGCGACCGTTCATCGTCTCCGTCAGCTGGTCGACCTCGATGCGCGTTCTGCAGAACACGAGCGTTGCCTTCGGGCCTTCGATGTCGAGGATGCGGCCGAGTGCGGCCGGCTTGTGCGAGCGCTGCACCATGTACGCGCTCTGCCGCACGAGCGCGGTCCCGGCCGTCGTGTCGCCGCGCCCGATCTGTATGCGAACGGGATCGCGCTGGTACTTGCGTGCAAGCGCGTTGATCCGCGCCGGCATCGTCGCCGAGAACAGGACCGTCTGGCGATCTTCGGGCGTTGCCTGCAAGATCGAATCGATGTCGTCGGCGAAGCCCATGTCGAGCATCTCGTCGGCTTCGTCGAGGATCACGGTGCGGATCGAATCGAGCCGGAGCGAGCCGCGACCGATGTGGTCGAGCGCGCGGCCAGGCGTCGCGACGACGATGTGCACACCGCGATCGAGCGCCTGCAGTTGGCGGAAGATGGGTTGGCCGCCGTAGATCGGCGTGACCCGCACACCGAGCTCGCGGCCGTACTTGAAGATCGCCTCGCTCACCTGCATCGCCAGCTCCCGTGTTGGCACGAGGATCAATGCGAACGGCACGACCTTGGCGGACGAGTCGATCATCTGCAGCACTGGCAGCGCGAATGCCGCGGTCTTGCCGGTGCCGGTTGCCGCTTGTCCCAAGAGGTCGCGGCCGGCGAGCAGATGCGGGATCGTCTCGCGCTGGATCGGTGTCGGTTCTTCGTAGCCGAGGTCGATGATGGTCTTCAGCAACTCGGGCCGTAGGCCGAGACTGTCGAACCCGTCCGTTTCGCCGTTCTCGGATGAATGTTCTTCTGCGTGGCCACTGATCTCGTGGTCTGTCATGACGGGTGAGCTCTCGTTAGTGAATGCGTCAACGATAGAAGGCGCAGCACCGAAACACGCGGGACGTGCCGTCGAGAGGTCGTAGCACCAAAGGGCGCGGTGTCTTTGACGTCCCTTGGATGTTGCCGGGACGTCCGTTGGGAGGGGTGCTCGTACCTTGCTCACTACCTACTCACGTACATCGCAAGGAGACAACATCATGAAGAAGTCACTCATCTGGATCACGGCAGGAGTCGCCACCGTCGGGTTCGCGGTCCCGGCCTTCGCCGCCCACGGCAGCGCACCGCGCCACGACGATCCCGCAGTCGTCACCCTCGCCTCGGTCGCGACGACCACCGCCAACTCAGTGCAGCCGACGATCGCCACCACCACCGCACTCGGCGACAACGCCACGCAGAACAGCGTCGACGACAACGCCACGCAGAACAGCGTCGAGGACAACGCCACACAGAACAGCGTCGACGACAACGCGACCGACAACAGCGTCGATGACGCCACCGAGAACAGCGTCGATGACGACGCGACCGAGAGCAGCGTCGATGACGACGCCACAGAGAACAGCGTCGAGGACGTCAGCGGTCCGTGCGACGAGGCCGAGCACGCCAACGACCCGCGCTGCACCAACGTGAGCCCGACGGTCACCGACGACAACTCCGGCCACGGCGGCGGCAGCGACGACTCGGGCCATGGCGGTAGCGACGACTGATCGTCGGACCCCGACGAGATCGGCAGGAGCGGGTGGCGCGATGGCGCCCCCGCTCCTTTCGCGTTTACCGAGACCCCTCGGATCGTGCTGTCTCGAGGGCCGCCGCGATCTCACTGACGATCTGGGCAGAGGTCGCCCCAGGTGTCAGGACGGCGGCGATGCCGGCTTCTTTGAGTTTGGCGATGTCGGGTTCGGGCACGATGCCGCCGACGATCACGGGGATGTCGACGCCGCGTGCCCGGCACTCGGCAACGACGAGCGGTGCAAGGGTCATGTGAGCCCCGGACAACATCGACAGACCGATCGCGTCGACGTCTTCGTCGACCGCGGCTGCGGCGACGGTGGCGGGTGTCTGGAAGAGCCCGGTGTAGATGACCTCGTAGCCCGCGTCGCGCAGGATTCGGGCGACGACCTTGATGCCGCGGTCGTGTCCGTCGAGGCCGACCTTGGCGATCAGTATTCGCTCGCCGGCCACTAGTTGGCCATCTGATCGCCGCGCATCAGATCGTCGGTACTTCGACGTGTCGACCGAACACCTTGCCGAGCGACGCCATCACTTCGCCAAGTGTCGCATACACCGTGACGGCGTCGATCAGGAACGGCATCAGGTTGACCTCAGGATCCGCGGCCTCCGTTTCGACGCGCTGCAACGCGGCGTCGACAGCGGCCTGATCGCGTGTCTGTCGCACTGTTTCCAGTCGCTTCAACTGCCGAGTCTCGTCTTCGTTCGTGATCTGCGACAGCGGGATCTGATCCTCCTCGCTGCCCTCGGTGAACGCGTTGACACCGACGACGATCCTGCGGCCGGTGTTGAACCGCCGTTCGAGGTCGTACGCCGAGTCGGCGATCTTGCCCTGGAACCAGTTCTCCTCGATGCCTTTGATCGCGCCCTCGAGCATCGAGCCGCCACCCAACTGGTCGAGGTAGGCGAACAGCTCCTCGGCCTGTCGCTCGACCTCATCGGTCAACGATTCGACGTACCACGAACCCCCCAACGGATCGGCGACGTGGGCAACGTTGGTCTCGTGCGCGATCACCTGCTGAGTCCGCAACGCGATCCGCGCCGTCTTCTCCGTCGGCAGCGCCATCGCCTCGTCCATCGAGTTGGTGTGCAGCGACTGCGTCCCGCCGAGCACCCCGGCCAACGCTTCGATCGCGGTGCGCACGATGTTGACCTCGGGCTGCTGCGCGGTCAACGACACACCCGCAGTCTGGGTGTGGAAGCGCAGCTGCATCGAACGCTCCAACTGTGCGCCGTACCGCTCCCGCATCCAACGCGCCCAGATCCGGCGCGCGGCGCGGTACTTGGCGATCTCCTCGAAGAAGTCGATGTGGGCGTTGAAGAAGAACGACAACCGCGGCGCAAACGAATCGACCGGCAAACCGGCCTGCACCGCCAGCTCGACATACGCGAAACCGTTGGCCAAGGTGAACGCCAACTCTTCCACCGCCGACGAACCAGCCTCACGGATGTGATACCCGGAGATCGAGATCGAATGCCAACGCGGCATCTCCGCAGCAGTGAACCTGATCGTGTCGCGCACCAACCGCATCGACGGTCGCGGAGGAAACACGAACTCCTTCTGCGCCTGATACTCCTTCAAGATGTCGTTCTGCAACGTGCCGCCGAGTCGGGCCCGCCCGACGCCCGCCTTCTCCGCTTGGGCGATGAACATGGCGAAGATCACTGCCGCAGGAGAGTTGATCGTCATCGAGGTGGTGATAGTGCCGAGGTCGAT
>DASWRR010000703.1:0-1869 GCA_036403055.1 Ilumatobacteraceae bacterium
TGTCCATCCCGACGCCGGTGTCGCTGACCTCCAGCGTCGCCCGCCTAGACCTAGACGGGTCCGACGTACGGACCGCCGCGTCCTCTCCGTCATCTGCGTCGTCCGGCGACGTCGTGATCGTCAGAACGCCACCGTCGGCCATCGCATCGCGGCTGTTGAGCGCGAGGTTCAACAGCACCTGCTCGATCTGGTGCCGGTCTGTCACCACGCCGAGTTGCCCCGGTGACAGATCCAGTCGGAGCCGGATGTCGTCGCCGAGGATTCGTTCGAGCAGCATCGAGAACTCGCGTATCACTTCGTTGATGTCGAGCGGCGCGGGATTCGTCGCGTCTGGACGGGCGAACGCGAGCAGTTGGCGAGTGAGGGACGCGGCGCGCTCCACCGCGGCGCAAATCTGGCCGACCTCCTCAGCGACATCGGCGTCGGCGTCGCTGAACCGGCGTCCGAGCCGTCCCGTGTAGTTCAAGATCACGCCGAGAAGGTTGTTGAAGTCGTGAGCCACGCCGCCGGCAAGTTGTCCGAGGCTTTCGAGGCGTTGCAACTGGTCGCGCTGTGCTTGTTCGGCCAGCAGCCGACGCTCTTTCTCCACGTGCACGCGCTCCGTCACATCGCGGATCGCCGCGACGGTGAACACCCCATCGTTGATCGAGAAGGTGCTCACGCTGACCTCGGCAGGAAACTCACTTCCGTCGCGGCGTCTCGCCCAGACATCGAGCGCCGCGCCCATCGGCGCGCCACGCAGGCGACGTGGGAGGAGGCACTCGATCGGCTGACCCAACAGGTCGGCGGCCGGCCATCCGAAAACGGTCTGCGCCTCGTTGTTGGCGAACACGATCCGCCCGTCATGGTCGCTCGCCAACAGCGCATCAGGCGCAGCGGCCAGCAAGCCCCTCAACAGATCATCGGTAGGTTCCATGCGCACCTCGGTTGCACCTGTACCGTCCCCGCGATGCGCAGACCTTACCGCGATCTGCTGGACGGCGCGTGAGAAGCCGGTCGCCGTGCGTGGTTTGCGATACGACTCGCCCGAGTACTGCGGCAGATCAGCTCGCCGTGCTGCCCAACTTCTTCAACAGGACGAGCTCGCGTTGGAAGTCCGCCGCGGCGTCGAAGTTCTTGTAGACGCTGGCGAATCGCAGGTACGCGACGACATCGAGCGAGCGCAAGCGCTCGAGGACCTCCAACCCGAGCTCCGCCGAGGTGATCTCGTTGCCCTGCAGCCGCGAGTGGTCCTCGAGTTCGATGCTCAGCAGTTCGATCTGTTCGGCGGTGACCGGACGCCCCTTCGACGCTGCGGCTACGCCGGCGACGATCTTGGATCGGTCGAACGGCTCTCGGACGCCGTGGCTCTTGACCACCACCAGCGGCACCTCTTCGAGACGCTCGTAGGTCGTGAACCGATGTTGGCAGCTCGCGCACAGACGTCTCCGTCGAATGGACGTGCCCTCTTCCGCCTCGCGCGAATCGATGACCTTGGTGTCGTCGGTATGGCACTTCGGGCAGCGCACGCCGTCCGAGGTTACTGGATGGTCAGGGCAGCGTGAGTGCCTGCGAGACCTGCAAGTTCGTGCCACCGTTCGCAGCGACCAGCGAGTCGACGTAGTCGACGAGCGACCTCGCGCCGTGGAACCGCTCGCCGATCGACCACAGCGTGTCGCCGGCCTTCACCACGTAGACGTTGGTCGACGTCGCGGCGGCGACGGCGGTGGGGGTTGCAGGGCGAATCATGGAGGCGGAGGCAGGAGCGCCTCCACGATTCGCCACAACGTTGCCGGCGCCGAAGAACAGCACCAGCACGACTGCCGCGACGCACATCATCGCCATGAGGCGACGGCGGGCGTAGATCTGAGAGGCGGAGTCCGGCTCGCC
>DASWRR010000704.1:0-1985 GCA_036403055.1 Ilumatobacteraceae bacterium
AGTTCCACGCATCGCACGACGAGCAGCGGCCGGCCCACTTCGGATGTGCGGTGGCGCATGCGGTGCACCGATAGACGAGACGAACCTTCGACATCTCGTGCACCCTAGAGAAGGGGTGTCACATGGTCCGAGGATGCCGCCGGAGTTGACGCCGTTTGCGTTGGCGTGCGACCCACACGATGAAGAGCACGGCGATCAGGCACCACGCGAGGAGCGCGACCAACGCCGCGGTCGATGCCACTCCCCAGATCTTCGCGGTGCTGTGATCGTCGACGGCGCTCGTCGCGAGGTCGAGTTGCGAACCGTCAATCGGCACGACCCATGACACGGTGCCGTCCTTCACGGTCCCCGTACCCGATGTGATCTTGCCCGGGAGTGATGCGCGGAACGTGAGCACGACGGCTTGGGTCGGCCCCTCGCCGGCGGCGACGATCTCCTCCGCGTACGGAGTGGCGCCGACTGCCGACAGCACGTCGGGGTCGGCAAATGCCGCGAGACCGTCGACGCGCAACGACCCGACGAGCGACACCTTCGTGCCCGATTGATCGATCGAGCGCGAGAGCGCGACGTTGTGCAGCGGACCACCGGATCCATTGATGGATTGCAGGAGCGCGGTCGCCTCTTCAGGGTTCGCGAAGTCGTGTGTCAGCTCGACCTGCAAGCCTCCGCCTGGAGTGTCGGTGGGCCCGGTGATCGTCCATCCCGCCGACTTGGCGTCGTCGAACCGGAGATCCTTCGCGAGACCAGGCGCCTTGGAAACGACGTCCGCGTCGGCGATCGCGGTCACCGTGATGGTGCCGCTGCCATCCGCGTGCATCGAGACGTCGACCGTCGTCGTGACCTGGCACCCGGTGAGAAGCGCGAGGAGGATCACGATCAAGGCCCGGCGCATAGTGTCCCGATTGTGGCATGCGGAACGTGTCGGGCCCCGGAGGTGTCTGGACACGTAACCCGTCGACCATGACCACCGAACGAACACAACGAACCGACACCGATCTGGTCGCCCTCGCTCGCGCCGGCGACACGGCGGCCTTCGGCGCGCTGGTCGGTCGCCACCAGGCTGCGGCCATCAGGCTCGCGGCAGCGATCAGCGGATCAACGGTCGACGCGGCCGACATCGCTCAGGAGGCATTTGTGAAAGCACATCGATCGTTGGCGCGGTTGTCCGACCCGTCGACCGTCCGATCGTGGATGTTGCGAATCGTCGCGAACGAAGCGAAGAACACCGTGCGCGGGCGGGACCGTCGCCGGCGCCGCGACCAGTTGTACGGCGCCTGGGTTGTCGCACCTTCCCCGGATCCGGAGACGACCGCGGTCGATGCGGACACCGCTCGACGACTGGCGCTCGCCCTCGGTCGTGTCGGGCCGCGGGATCGTGAGGTCCTCGCCTATCGCTACTTCGCAGGGTTGTCGGAGGCCGAGACTGCGGTCGCCGCCGGCATCGCGCTCGGCACTGTGAAATCCAGAACGGCCCGCGCCCTCGAGCGCCTGAGGACAGAGATGGAGATCCGATGATCGACGTCGAACGCGCCCTCGAGGACGTCGCGAACCGGCTCGAGCTGCCGTCCACCGAGTGGTTGGTCAGCGATGTCGTTCGGCGCATCAATGCCCGACCGGTGCATGCGACGCCACGGCGCGCACCGCGACTCGTTGCGCTGGTTGCCCTTGCCGCAGTCGTCGTCGTGATCGTCGCGCCCGGTCCTCGTCACGCGGTCGCTCGCTGGCTGGGGTTCGACAGCGTGCACATCCAGCCGGACGTCACTGTGCCGACATCGAAGCCGGCCGCAACGCCGCCGGCACTCGGCCTCGGTCCAGCTGTGTCGATGGCCGCAGCCATTGCCGCCACGCACTTGCCTGACCCGACTCCGTCGTTGCTCGGCGCGCCGTTGTCCGTGCACGTCGTCCAGCCACCGGCCAGCGGCCAGATCGTCGTCGTCTACGCACCTTCCGATCTGGTGCCGCAGTCGAACGTCACCGGCGCGGGC
>DASWRR010000705.1:0-2339 GCA_036403055.1 Ilumatobacteraceae bacterium
TGCTTTCGATTCGTGAAAGCAGATCCTTCGTCGCTTACGCTCCTCAGGATGACAAGAGGAAAACCCTCATAAACGGGGCGGGGCTCCCGACGTGGGCGAACTCGCCCGTCGCCCCAACCACCAATGCCAGAGTAAGACCCCGGCAGCGATCAGCTCGAGGAGCGCAGTCACCCAGCGCAGCTTCGTGAACGCGAGCACCGCGTGTGCAATGAGCACGAATCCGACAAGCAGTGCCGCGATCCCAGCATAACGGTTGAGCATCGTCTCCTCGAGGAAAGGTGAGAGTGCTAGGCCAAGACTATCAGATCATTCCCTTCACGCTCGCCACGATCTTATCCACGGTGAGCCCGAGCTCCTGATAGATAGTCTCGTAAGGCGCCGACGCACCAAAGCGATCCAACCCCATCACGACGCCGTCCGACCCCACCCACCGATACCAGCTCTCCGCCGACGCGGCCTCGATCGACAAACGCTTCACGCCCTTCGGCAGCACGGACTCACGATACGCCTGCGTCTGACGCGCGAAGAGCTCCATGCTCGGCATGCTCACCACTCTCGTGGGAACGCCTAACGCCTGCAGCTTCTCCCGCGCTTGCATGATCAGCCCCACCTCGCTACCGCTCGAGATGAGAACAGCCTTCGCGGTGCCGCCGTCGGCCTCGGCGAGTACGTACGCTCCTTTCGCCAACCCAGCGGCCGGAGCATACACGGTGCGGTCGATGAAGCCGAGCTTCTGTCGCGTTAGGACAAGACAGGTCGGGCCGTCCTTGTGCGTGAGCGCCACCTTCCACGCCTCCGCAGTCTCCGTCGCGTCGGCAGGACGGATGACGGTGATGTTCGGGATCGCGCGCAGCGCGGCCAGCTGCTCGATGGGTTGATGCGTCGGGCCGTCTTCGCCGAGGCCGATGGAGTCGTGGGTGTAGATGTAGATCACCGGCACGTGCATCAGGCAGCTCAGCCTAACGGCCGGGCGCATGTAATCCGAGAAGATCAGGAACGTGCCGCCGAAGGGGCGCACGCCGCCGTGGACGACCATCCCGTTCATGATCGACGCCATGCCGTGCTCGCGAATCCCGAAATGGATGTACCGGCCTTTCACGTTCGTGTTGCCGAACTCGTTAGGCGTCTTGAGCTTCGTGCCGTTGCTCGGCGTCAGGTCCGCGGACCCGCCCATCAGCTCGGGCACGGTGTCGAAGATCGCGTTCAACACGCTTTGCGACGCGGCGCGGCTGGCGACGCTGCCGTTGTCCTTCGTGAAGTTCGGGATCTTGTTCTGCCATCCCTGCGGCAGACCGCCCACGAGCCGGCGCTCGAGCTCCTTGGCTTCACCCGGAAACGCGCTGACGTACTTGGACCACTTCGCATCCCACTCGGCGTGCTCCTTCGCGCCCTTGTCCTTCGCTTCGCGCCAGTGCTCGAGCGCCTCGGGCGGCACGTAGAACGTCTCCTCGGGACGCGGCCAGCCGAGGTTGCGCTTCGTCGCAATCACTTCGTCCTTGCCTAACGCTTCACCGTGCGCGGCGGCGGTGTCCTGCTTGTTGGGACTGCCGTAGCCGATGTGCGTACGCGTCACGACGAAGGTCGGCCGTGACGGGTCGGACTTCGCCTCCTCGATCACCCGATCAATCGCATCGAGGTCGTTGACGTCCGACAGATGGAGAACCTGCCAGCCGTACGCCTCGAATCGCTTCCCGGTATCGTCGGTGAAGGTGAGGTCGGTGGACCCGTCGATCGTTATGCGGTTGTCATCGTAGAAGCCGATGAGCTTTCCGAATCCGAAGTGACCGGCGAAGGAAGACGCCTCATGCGAGATGCCCTCCATCATGTCGCCGTCGCTGCAGATGAAGTACGTGTAGTGGTCGATGATCTCGTGCCCCGGCCTGTTGAAGATCGACGCGAGGTGCGCCTCGGCCAGCGCCATTCCCACAGAGTTGGCGACGCCTTGCCCGAGTGGGCCGGTCGTCGTCTCGACGCCAGGGGTGTGGCCGCGCTCGGGGTGACCAGGCGTGCGGCTACCCCACTGACGGAATTGCTTGATGTCGTCGAGGCCGAGGTCGTAGCCGGTGAGATAGAGCGACGAGTAGAGCAGCATCGACGCATGCCCCGCCGACAACACGAAGCGATCGCGGTTCGACCAATTGGGGTCGGCCGGGTCGTGACGCATGTGCTTCGTGAAGAGGCGATACGCGAGCGGCGCCAGCGCCATCGGCGTTCCGGGATGCCCGGACTCCGCCTTCTGCACGGCGTCCATCGCCAGCGTGCGAACGGTGTTGATGCAGAGTTGATCGAGCTCGGTCGCGGAGGAGGTATCGGAGACGGCCATTGGGATGCTCGTTTGA